>JAGOSM010000004.1 GCA_018062315.1 Simkaniaceae bacterium
TCACAATCTTACAGAAAGTCATACCTATAACTTCAGGTTCCTAATGTTTTTCCCAGGGAAAGGGGTGTTTGGCAGGGGGTACTTTAGATTGGTCATCAGCTATACCCCCAGCGGCATCGAGGAGCCCTCCCCAGATTCCCCCTACTGAAGCTCCCGCTTTTCTTGCGATAATTCCCGCAATTTTTGCTGTCGCAGCTTGCGTATCGATTTGGACATGATCGTAAGGTCCTTTTAGGGGGATGGTAAGGACGTAAGAGGGGGGCATAGAAAGGCCAAATCCTTTGTATAAGGCCTGGGCTGTAAAGCCAAGTTTAAGGTTGATGTATTCTTTCAGAAGGTCAATTTCTCCCCAAGTACATAAGTCAAAACGACCATCATAAAGCATTTCTGTTCTTTCAATAGAGACCTTGCCTTGGCTGACATGCATCACCATAGGTGCAAAATAGAGATGCAGCGGTTCTTTCGGATCTCTTTGTAGTTTGAAAATTTTATTTACATCTGCAGCGCTACCTGAAGAGCGAATGAGAATTTGTCCTAGATCAATTGAGATGTTGGGAAGAAGGATTTTCCCTAACTGGAATGATTTATAGGGAATCGCTAGACCCCTTGAATCAATATGGACTAAGAGGGGGTTTTTTGCTCCTACCACCTCAATTCCAACATCGCCTAGGAGAAATTTGCCAAGTTCGGGAGTGATTTGAGTTCCAATGTCAATCGATCTGTCGAGATAGAGAATCCCTTTTTCTAAAGTAGCTGCGATATCTGTTTTAAAATGAGAAGCATCAATCGAAAGATTAAGTTTTCCTTGATCATTTTCAAGAAAGCACTTCATGTTGACGTTGAGTTTCTCCCCAAAGAGCTGAGAAAGACGCATTTTAATAGGGAGGGCATCTAAGAAAATGGTGGGAAGGTTTTGAATTTCTCCAGTCAGTTCGACCTTTTGATCCACTTTTCCAAGCAGTTTAATATAACCTGTTTGCCTCTCTGCTCGAAGCAGCCCTGTTAGGTCAAAGTCCAAAATTTTGTCTTTATTGAGGCTCCCTTTAAGATTCTGTAGGTGGTAGTCGGGGGCAAGGTAGAGATCTTTAAGTTCAAAAGAGCCTTTAAAAGAGGAGCTATCAAAATGGGCGATATGAAATTTAAGTTCAGATGTTTTTTTGATTTCTATGAGGTTGTGAGCTTCTTTTTTGAGTAGGCGACAGAGTGCGTGATAACTTTGATCTGAAAGGGCCCAGGTGATATCTAAAGGCCCCCCTTTTATTTCAGAAGTTGGATCATAATAGAGGGATCCTTGCAAGGAGATCTCAGAGGAATTTAACTTGAGGTCAAAGGTGCGATCGATTTGAGTGATTTTCCCTGAAAGGGTGGGTCCTATAAGAGAAGGGAGGTCTCGAGAAGCATTAAAAAGGGTTCCTAGGTTATAGGTAGAGATGCGGTGAAGCGATAAGGTTCCCGTTTGCTCTTTAAGATGAAAGGCTCCTGAGAAAGATCCTGTTTTATCGCTCCCTTCGATAGAGAATTTAGGCCATTGAAAGGAAAGGGTCACATCATCTAGCTTTCCTTCATTCCCTTGAACTGCATCTAAGTGCGCTTTCCAGTGAGACCAGGTTCCAGAAAATTGGTTGAGAGTGGCTGAGTACTCTTTAAGAGAGAGAAGCGTGGGGGCTTGAAGTTGAAATTGATCCCCTTTCCACTCAATGGAAGTTTTGGGAATATGGAGGTATTCAGAATCCGCCTGTAGCGTCAGTAAATTGTCATAGAGGGTAATATCAAAATCCCCCATGCGGCCTAACAGGGATTCCAGAACTCCTGACCTGTTAAAAAGAGTGAGCGGCAGTCGTTTGGCATGGAGTTCTAAAGAGGTCGGATGAATGAGTTCGGTAAGGGTGAGCTCTCCATTAAGGGGGAGACTTTTTAAGTTAAGTGAAAGGGCTTTATTTAGAGCTTGGGTTTTAAATTGAAGGGTGAAGGGAACTGAAGTGATATTTCCCTCTGCTTGAATATCCTTCCAATTGAGGTAAGTTGCATCAAAGGGGAGGAGAAGTGAGTTGAAATTGAGACGCAAAGCAATATCTTCTTGAAAAGGAAGGTCAAAATAGGGGTAGACCTCTTTTTTAAGCGACCAGTTTAATGTTCCTTGCTCACCGAGCGTAATGGCCCCATCTTGGTATTTTAGATGGAAACCCCCGTTCATGAGAGGGGTTTTTAGGGCAAAAGCAACTCCTAGGTGGGTTTTTGTATAGCTCGCTTCAATCTGGAGGTTCATAGATTCTCCCAGGGAAGTGAGGATAAGCCCGCTATATTCAGGTCTTACTAGAGCAACCATTTTATCTAAAGTTTCAAGAGGAAAATCTTGCAGGTGGACTTGAAGGGATGAATTTTCATGGAGATTGGGGTAGATGGTTCCTTTAAGATCGAAGGCTCCAGAAAGGGTGTTGTGGTGGGTTTGCCCTGAGGCTTTAAAAGCAATTAAAGAGCGATTGATAGGGATGCCGAGCTCGAGGTTGAGATGACTGACTTGTACGTGAGGTGTAGTGAGGGATCCATTTTCAATATAGATATCCCCTGCATAGGGGAGGAGGGGAAAAGAGGCTTTTTTCTTACTCGAGCCTTTGATGGTAAGGTCGGGGGAATAGATAAGGGTTTTCCCGAGGTCCCCTCCTTTAAAAAGGATTTCAAAAAGAGAATTATGCGATGTTAATCTATCAATTTTGAGATCAAAGGAATCTCCCTGGAAATCAAGCCCCTCGATCTTTTGCATATCGAACCATCCGATCGAAAGTTCTTTGATCTTGAGATGGTTACCTGTCCACTTTTCAAAGGTATATGCACAAAATTCGTTTCCCAAATGAGTGGAGATCAGAGAGGGGAAGCTTCCCAGGATGAGTAGAGAAACACCAAGAAAGCAAATCAAGGTTTTCATGGAAGCAAGAATACCCGATTACCCCTCAACTTGGCAATAGGGATTACTTAGCCGATTCGAAAGAATTGAGAAAAGCATTTAAGGTTTTTTCTACAGACTCTTTCTGAGAAGGACGGTATGTCACTTCTATTTTATATAGGGTATTTCCTATAAGAATCAACTTGCCCCTTTGCTCGACTTCTCCATTAAAGAGAGTGTAGTCTAAAGCAGGAAGGGATTTAAAGCGATGGACCCTCTTAGAGACAATTTCGCTCTTTCCTATATGCTTATTGATAAATCGAAGGGATCCTTTAAGAACAAGAGATGAACTATACTTCAACCATTTACTCGGTAAAATGGTATAGCTGATCGAATAATTTGTTCCCGAGGTGTGGGTGCATTGAAATTCTGTATAGGGCAGGGTATTTTTACTGTTGGGTATCGGCAACTTTCTTGACTCTTCTTTAGGAAGTTTTGGGAAGTTGATTGTAAAATCTCCTTGAGGAGCCGTAAATTTTTTCCATCGTAGGTTTTCTGCAAGATGGAATTCCCCTTGTCTTAACATATCGGAGAAGAGGGGGGTGCCTGTATCAAAAAAACGATCTTGAATGGAAGGGATTCCTGCAGGTAGGGCGACGAGGATAAAAAGAAGAGAAGCGAAGCATGTTTTAAAAATTCTTTTTGATGAAATGTAAACGTCGAGTTCTTGCGGCTCTTTCTTTCGAAGTTTTTTAAAATAAAAATACATGCATATGACATTTATAAATGGAATGCCAAATCCGGTTCCACGTGCCGCAACCTCAAAACTTCTTTTGAAGGCCTGTTTCCAGGAAGGTTTTTCTTTGTTTTTAGTGCGAAGGTGGATTCCTAAGAGAGCTTTACCTGGGGTAGTGCCAAATAATTTAAGATAGAGGGTTTCAAATGGAAGAAAAAAGAGGGGAATAAACAGCGCTGCAATCAGATAAAGCACGTCGGGAACGATAAAGGGGGAAATAAAGATCCCCAGAGCAATTCCAACATAAAAAAAGAGATAATCTAAAGCTCTAGCAAAAGCTCGAAGATAAAGATTATTTAAAGTTATTTTATAGTTTTCGTATTTCATATAAACATGAGTATAACTCGAATTTATCTTAAATTACAATCACTTTACCTGGGTCTCTCTGGGATAATAAGGGAACCTACAATGTAGGCTGTCAGTAAAGGAAAAAATCCAGTAATAAAGGTCATGATGACAAAAACGATGCGGATTAAGTTGCTATCTACCTTAAGAAATTCTCCAAGGCCCCCACAGATGCCAGACAGACGTCGATTGTAGGTTGATCTATAAAGTTTTTTTGCGTGAGTTTCAATATATACAGAAGGGCCGAGAGGCATGAGCATCCAGGCTACTAGATAAATGAGGATGGGGGGGAGGAAAAGGGTGGGATAAAGGAGTAGAATCAGAATGATCCGAATGAAAGTAGGGTCTATTTTAAAATAATGACCCAGTCCTCCGCAAACACCTGCAATTTTTTTATCCCAACGGCAACGGTAGGGCATTTTCATCTGTAAACCTCATCCTTTTTCCAGTCACAGGATGGTTGAATTCGAGTAATAAGGCGTGTAAGGCAAGTCGTTTATATGGATTAGTTTGACTTCCGTACTTACGGTCTCCGCAAATGGGGTGCCCAGCCTCGCTACACTGTACTCGAATCTGGTTTTTCCGTCCAGTTTCAAGGGTGATTTTTAAAAGAGTCGCATCTTTATCTTTCATCGTTTTCAACACTTCGAAATGGGTGATGGCTTCTTTCCCTTCTTCAGCCACATACATTTTAAGCGCTTTGTCTTCTTTAAGGAAGTTTATCCAAGAGCCTGAGGGAGTTTCTAAGATTCCTTCAACGACCGCCCGATATTCTCTATAAGTGGTATGTGCAGCAAATTGGTTTTTCAGTCCGTCGCGGGCAAATTCTGAATAAGTAAAGACAAGGACCCCAGAGGCTGCTTTGTCTAAACGGTGGACTGGATACACTCTCTGACGCCGTCTCTTAAGGAGGCGATGCAGGGACATTTCCCGTTCATCATCCTTGTCAACTGAAAGAAGTCCTGAGGGTTTTCTAACGACAACAATATCTAGATCTTCATAGAGGATGTCCACTTTCCATCCCATGTGAGTCGATCTCGGTTTTAGTGTAAGAACCTGAGTTTCTTCAATAGGAGTGGAAGCGAGGAGACAAACTTTTCCATCAACGGCTATGCGTCCTTCTTGAACCCATTGTTTAAGGGTGTTTTTTGAAGAATCGGAAAATTGTTCTTTGAGGCGGTCTATTAGTTTTTTTTTCATAGTGAGAATTCTGTTTTTACATTAGAGTGTATCCTATCGCTTATTTTAAGAGTATCAAGATGAAGTGGTTTCTTTTTTTATTCTTTACAGGAACTTTGTTTGCAGCAAGGGAGCCTTCTCTCATAGTCCCGGCAGTAGGGGTATTTAATCTTTTAAAAAAGCCAAAAACAGCCGATTTTCAGCTAGAGGTTCGGTTTGCTGAGGTAATCTATCAAAGGAGTATTTTTACTCTTCGCCCTCTTTTAGGGGGGCTTGGGACTTCAAGCGGATCTATCTATTTATTTGGGGGTTTTTTAATCGATGTTCGCTTAAGCCCTCGGTTTTTTTTCACACCTACCTTTTCTCCAGGTGTTTATTTTAAAGGGGGAGGGAAAAACTTAGGGTCTCCTATTGAATTTCGCTCTTCAGTTGAGTTGTCATTTAGGAGAGAGAAGGGGGATCGCATAGGTGTGCAGTTTTGTCATATTTCCAATGGGGGATTTAGTAATAAAAATCCAGGAACAGAGTGTTTAGTTGTTTTTTACGGAATTAACTTTTAATTTATTATTAAATTAGTCATTATAAGGTTATAAAGAGATTACTATGTCTGAAAGCCTTAATTTCGAACCATTTCCGTTGATGTCTAATCCTCATTTTCAAACTGTCATTGGATCGTATTTGAATTTTGACTTAGCTCCTCTTTCAAAAACAGAGAAGGTTTCTCTTCCAGATGGAGATAAAATTTCTTTAGAGATCACAACGCCCCTTGAGTGGAAAGAGGGGGATCACACTGTCATGCTTGTTCACGGTCTTTGCGGTTCCCATGAATCGGGTTATTTAGTTCGGATGGCGCGAAAGCTCTATGCTAAAGGGATTAGGGCCGTAAGGTTCAATATGAGAGGGTGTGGTTCTGGAATAGGGGATGCAAGAGAGATCTATCACAGTGGACGAAGTGATGATGTTCTTGAGGCTCTTGCATTTATAAAGAAAAAGACCCCACGTTCTCCGATCACGTTGATTGGATTTTCTCTTGGAGGGAATATTGTTCTAAAACTTGCCGGAGAGCTCAATGTGAATGCATCCAAGTACTTGCATCAAGTGATTGCAGTTTGTCCTCCTATTCACCTTCAAAAAAGTGTGATGAGGCTAGATCATCGGATGAACCGATTTTATCAGCGCTATTTTCTTAAGAATTTGGTGACAGATATGGAGCTGCGCCACTCTTTATTCCCCGATCTTTCTCTGCCTGTTTTGCCTAAAGAATTAACTTTTTATGATTTTGATCAATTGTATGTAGCTCCTCAGTCAGGATTTAAGAGTGCTGTAGATTATTATACTAAATCGAGTTCAAGTCAGTTTATTCCTCATATTACAGTCCCTTGTCGTATCCTTTTTGCTAAAGATGATCCCATCGTATACACTGCAGACGTTCAGGATGTATATACCCCTTCTAATATTAATCTTTATTCGACAGAAAGGGGGGGGCATATGGGATTTTTAGGTCGCCCTTTTGGGGAAAGGGGACTTCATTGGATGGATCACCTTCTTATCGAATGGATTGAAGATAGGTGATAATGTCCTTTGATTCATAAAGGGGTCTTCCATCAATAAATAGACAAGGGACTTGCCCTTTTCCCCCTTGAGAAACGAGCTCATTTCTATACTCTGCATTTTCCCTAATATTGCGCAGTTCAACCGGAATCCCCCGTTGTTGAATGACTTTAATGACCATTTTGCAGTAAGGACATTCTGCAAAATGATACAGAATCAGAGTGGGTTGCTGAACTTCAGCGTGGTGAGAAATATCCATAAGTGCAGAGTTTAGCAGAGGGTGGAATTTTCAGTATAAAGCTATTTGCTTTTTATTTAGGCTTGGATATCATACGGCCTTATGAACATATCTAGAGGGCTGTTTTTGCTTTGCGTAGCATGTTTTGTTCCTTTAAAAGGGGATCTCCCCTTATATTATTGGCAACAAAAAGAATTTGTAAATTTTGGGGATTATTTATCGTTAAAAATTGTAGAACGGATGGTCAACACCCCCCCGACTATTTACAAAAAAACAAAGGTTCCTAAAAAAAAACTTCTAGCTCTTGGGTCTCTCCTTTATTTTGCAAATACAGGAGATGTTCTTTGGGGAACGGGATCCAATCACAAGCAACCTGATCGAAAAGATTATCAATTTACCGATCTCGATATTAGGGCAGTCCGAGGTCCTCTAACTAGGGCATTTATTCAGGATAATTTTCATATTGATTGTCCTGAAATTTATGGAGACCCGGCCCTTTTATTTCCTTATTTATTTCCCGAATTTCAGAGAAAAAAATCTCCCAAATATCCCTATATTTTGATTCCTCACCTTTATGAAAGACATCTTTTTCCTAAGGCAGGTCACGTCGTCCTTCCTACAGAACCGTGGAATAAAGTGATTGAAAAAATTCTCAATAGTGATTTTGTGATTTCAGGCTCATTGCATGGTCTTATTATTGCAGAGGCTTACGGAATTCCTGCTAGGTATCTGCGTCTTTCTGAAAAAGAGCCCTTGTTTAAGTATCTTGATTACTATCTATCAACGGGTCGTTCAGAAGTCAGATATGCCTCAAGTGTAGAGGAAGCTTTAAAAATGGGAGGGGAAGAGGCTATAGAATTTGATCCAGAACCCCTCTACGATGCCTTTCCTTTTGAATTTTGGCCGAATGCACATTTTAACAAACCTCTTTTTAATCAGTTGAGGTAGTATGAAAAGATCGATTTTTGTGATCCTTAGTTTTTTTTATATCATGAAGGGAGAGGCACTTCTCGATTTTCATGAAAAAACTCAGAGTTTTATTGTTGAAGAAAAGCAAATAGTTATCCCGGGATACCCCGATGCATTCAATCCTTCCCTTGTTCGTTGGCATGATGGGAGGCTTTTGCTCTCTTTTCGAGCTCGTGACTCTCTTAATTCAACCCATTTAATGGGATTTATTTGGTTGAATGAGAACTTTGAACCCGAGGGGAAGGCTTCATTACTCTCTATACATGAGGCTGTTCCTTTAAAGGTCTCGAGAGCTCAAGATCCACGGATCCTTAAAGTGGGGGATGAGTACTATATCGCTTATAATAATATACTGAATGATAAGGATTTAGAGACTCGCCGTATGTTACTTACGCGCCTTTATTACCTAAATGGACATTTTCATATTTTTAAGCCGATCTATCTCCTTAATTTTTTTGGGGATAAAAAAAATTGGATAGAAAAAAACTGGGCCCCCTTTGATTTCGAAGGGTCTCTATTTTTTTCTTACAGCCTCAATCCCCATCGCGTTTTTAAGCCTGCCCTTCCGACTGGCGCTTGTGAAACAGTTGCCTGTACTTTAGCTGATATTTCATGGAAATGGGGGGAACTACGTGGAGGCACTCCCGCTCTTCGCGATGGTGATCATTATTTAGGTTTTTTTCATTCGTTTAAAAATATGGCGACAGTCCAATCCAATGGAAAAAAAATAGCTCATTATTTTATGGGGGCTTATCGGTTTAAAGGGGAATTTCCTTTTGCTTTAACCCACATCAGCCCTGAGCCCGTTGTTGGGGCAACATTTTATTCTGGGCCCGATTATCCGACCTGGAAGCCCTTAAAGGTGGTATTCCCTGGGGGTATTATCTTTGATGAAAAGCATGTCTGGGTGGTCTATGGAAAACAAGATTATGAGACTTGGGTTGTTAAAATGGATAAACAGGGATTAATGGATAGTTTAGTGGAGGTAAAAAATGAAATATCTCGTTAGTTTAATGGTGATTTTTTTTCCTATGGAAATGAATGCTTTTATTTTAGAGGCGCGCCAAATTCATTTACCTAAGTATCCCGATGCATTTAACCCTTCTATCGTTAGATGGAAAGGGAAATTGCTGATGAGTTTTAGAAATATTGCCGATCCTAAAAACTCGTATCATTCTTCCGAAATAGGGTTGGTATGGCTTGATGATTCCTTTCATCCCGAAGGGATTCCTCAAATCATTTTAGGGCCACATAGGGCAGAAGATGCACGTCTTATAGAAATTGGCGATCGTCTTTATATGATTTATTCAGATAATGAGGATTCTGTCATTTCAAAAGGGGGCTTTCGTGTTTATGTGGCTGAGTTAAAAGAGAAAAATGGGATATTTTCTATTTTTAAAAAAGAGCGTCTAGTCAAGTTTGAAGGGGAAAATCCTTCGTTGCGCGAAAAAAACTGGACACCTTTTGAACATCAAGATAACCTCCTCCTGTCGTACAGTTTAGATCCTCATTTAGTTTTTAGGCCTTTGCTAGGAGCGGGAGAGTGTGAAACGGTAGCCTGTTCGAGCAAGTCGCTTCCCTGGAATTGGGGGGAACTACGTGGTGGAACTCAACTGCTGCAGGTTGGAGGAAGCTACCTCACCTTTTTTCACTCTTCTGTGCGGATGAAATCGGAGGCCTCTGAAGGAAAAGAGATGCTCCATTATTTCATGGGTGCAAGTTTATTTCAGAGCAAATGGCCTTTTGAAATGACCCATATCAGTCCTGAGCCTATTGTAGATGAGAGCTTTTTTGCTGGGCCGATTTATAAGCCTTATTGGGGTTCTTGGAGGGGTGTCTTTCCAGGCGGCTTTGTTTTTGATGATAATTTTATTTGGATTGTTTATGGAAAACAAAATCATGAATTATGGGTGGTTAAGCTTCATAAAGAGAAATTGTTGGAGAGTCTTACTCCTGTTTTCCTCAACTCTAGCAGCGATTGATCTAGAAGACAGGGTTCAGGATTTTGTTCTTGAAACCCGAAGAATCTCTATTCCTGGTCACCCTCACGCATTTAATCCATCCCTTGTATTTTGGCGGGGGGCTTATCTTTTATGTTTTCGGGAGATAACAGCACCTTCATTGCTCGATTCTTATGGCCCCTCCCGAATTGGATTGGTGTTTTTAGATGAAGAATTTAGGCCAAGTGGAGAAGTGCAGATTCTCAATGTTTTAGGAGAAGATGCGCGGCTTGTTAATGTCGATGAGAGGTTATATATCGTTTGCGACGGGGGATTTCGTATGGTCGTAGCGGAGCTCAACTTTGATGGAGATCAGTTTTTTGTAGAAAAATCAGAGATATTAACTGAGTTTCCTCAAAAGTCTCCTTTTAAAAGGGAAAAAAATTGGGTCCCTTTTGATTATCAGGGAAATTTATTATTAAGTTATACCATTGTCCCTCATCAAATTTTAGCTCCTGATTTGGATGGGTCTGGAAGATGTCAAGAAGTAGAGACAACATCTACAGATCATCTCTGGCGTTGGGGAGAAATAAGAGGGGGTACTCCTGCGCTTCGGTGTGGAGAAGAGTATCTTTCTTTTTTTCACTCTTCAATAGATATAGCGACGGAGCATTCTGAAGGGCAAGTGATGCCCCATTACTTTATGGGGGCATATATGTTTCAGAAAGACCCCCCTTTTGCCCTCACAAGGATGAGTGAGGAACCCATTATTGGAAAAAATTTCTACTCAGGGGAGAATTATGATCCCTATTGGCACCCAGTACGAGTTGTTTTTCCCTGTGGATATGTGTTCAATGAAGAGTATATATGGGTTGTGTATGGGCGTCAGGATCATGAAATTTGGATAGCTAAGCTAGATAAATTAACTCTTATTCAGAAGCTTAAGGCCCTTTGAATTTTTTTAGGGGAATCAGCCCTAATAAAAAGGCGAGAACAGAAATTCCCCAGAAAAAATATTCTCCTATTGGGGGATAACTCTCAAAGACCTCAAGGAGAAGTTTGACCCCAACAAGTCCGACGATCACTTGAGCACTTCGTTCTAAATGAGGGAAGTGTTCGGTAAGTTTGATAAATCCCCCTGCGGTAAAGCGCATGGCAATCATTCCCATCACCCCTCCAGTATATACAATCCAAAGTTTAGGGGGGATTCCTACAACACCTACTGCAGCAATAATGGAATCTATTGCAAGAGCTAGATCAGTGAGCTCAATCAAAATAAGGGTGTGAAAAAAGGAACGGGGGTGACTGAGTTTGGGATGTTTTTTAAATGAAAAGGCCAGATAAATGAGATAGACGGCGCCTAAAAATTCCAACCATTTAAAATGGATGAAATAGGCGATACCTAAAGTGGCTACAGCGCGCAGAAAGAGAGCGGAGGCAAAGCCTACCCAGAGAGCTTTTTTTTGGAGCTCTTTTTGTAAGTTTTTGACAATCAGGGAAATAGCAATGGCATTATCAAAAGAAAGGACCGATTCTAGAAAAAAGATAAGGAGCAGCTTAGGAAGGTCGCTGGGGTCGAACATCTTTAACTAAACATCTGTTTGCCGAGAGGAGTTACTTGCATACATACTCGATCTTCATGAAGACCAAGAGCGATCACACCGGCTTCAAAAAGCCATTCTTGAGTGATTAGTTTAATTAATCTTTTTTCGTCGGGAGTGTAGTCAGGAAGAGAGTAGTGCCACGATCTTCCCTTTTTCTTGAGCATGACTTTACTGCTCTCGCTTATAGGGACGATCACTCCGTTAAGAAAATGGTCGTAGTAGACCCATCCGGAATGAATAACACGGGCTAAACTATTTTCAATTTCATGGATGTTTCTTTCAGTGGAAAGCTTTGAAGTGAATTCGCTGTACGGGTAATAGGTGATCGTGTGCTTGTACATCGAAAGAGCTCTTTTTTCTTGGGGCATAGCGAGAAACTCTCCAATTCCAGGGAGGGGCTGTAAGGTACTTTCAGAAATATTCCCTAACTTAAGGAAGAGAATTTTGTGAATAAGTCGAGAAAGATATCCTTTTGGAATACTGCCGCCTAAAGACTCTTCAACAGAAGCGACGATGGCTCGATCAAAATGCCACCTTTCATCCATAAGAACAAGGGGGAGTGATTTTTTTTGAATGAGCTTTAATAAAGAGGAGAGATCATCAATAAATGAAAAATGATGAGGGCGATAGGGGACAATCGTTGTAATATCTTTAATCGGTTGAGGTTGAGATTCAGAGAGAAATTGAAGGTACTCTTTCCACTCAGAAAATAGGGTAACGAATTCTTCATACTCATCCCCCTTTTTTCGATAAACGAGGCAGCAAACAAAATTGAATTCAAGCTGCAGAATAATTTCCTCAAGATCTTGTTTGGTGAGATGGAATTTTTCTAAAAGAACAGAAGAGGCAATTTCATAATTGGGGGAATTAAAAACCGTCTTAACGATTCCATTCATCCGTTCGTCGCCGAAATTGAGGTCGCTGAGATAGCGTTGAAAAATTTGAGGAGTAGCTAAGTATTTTTCAACAAGGGAATCAAAAATATTGTTGGAGGTTCTTGGGATAGGATACCAAGAGGGGAGGACGTGAATAGGGACTTTTTTAAGCAGCGTCTGTAAAAACTCCATACCAGGGGTAAATTCATCGTCAAATTTGATGATCTGATGTTCAAAATATTTGCGCATTTCTTTATCGACATGCACTTCAGTCCCTTGGATAGAAAATAAACTTGTTCCATCCAATTTTTTTAAGGCTTCCCAACCTTCTGTAGGAGAGAGAGAGAGGGATTTAAAGAGTTTTTCTGCAGGAAAAGAGATGGGGCTGTATAGAATGGCTTCAAGCATTTCGATATCGAGGGTAGAAAAATGAGACATCAAGAGTCTATTTTTAATATCTTGTTGATAGTCATAGTCCTCAAGATTGATTTTATTTTTCTTATAATTTGCTTCAAGCATGCACATCTCACCAGTTTATGACGTAATATTATTCATTTGTAATATTTTATGCAACCACGTATCCTGGTTGTCATGTACGACCATAGAAGAATTGAGAAGAAATGGCGCAAAATCTGGCAAGATAGAGAGCTATTTAAAGCCGAAGTTGATCATTCAAAACCAAAGTACTATGTACTGGATATGTT
The DNA here is from genome assembly GCA_018062315.1 of Simkaniaceae bacterium. GTDB lineage: Bacteria > Chlamydiota > Chlamydiia > Chlamydiales > Simkaniaceae > JAGOSM01. Next base: position 13,083 of record JAGOSM010000004.1, read on the forward strand.
TCCTTACCCCTCAGGATCAGGTTTGCATGTGGGGCATGTGACAGGATATACTGCAACCGACATTCTCGCTCGATATAAAAGGACGAAGGGGTTTAATGTTTTGCATCCGATGGGATGGGATAGTTTTGGACTTCCGGCAGAACAGTATGCTGTTCGAACAGGGACTCATCCTCGTGTGACAACAGAAAAAAATATCAATACCTACCGAGAGCAATTGCAATCTCTTGGGTTTAGTTATGATTGGAGTCGTGAAATTGCGACCAGTCATCCCTCTTATTACAAATGGACTCAGTGGATTTTTACCGAGCTTTTTAAAAGAGGTCTTGCTTATGAAGCAGAAATCAATGTCAATTATTGTCCTGACCTTGGGACCGTCTTAGCCAATGAAGAAATTGAGGGGGGACGTTCTAAAGTAGGGGGGTATCCTGTTATTCGGCGCCCACTCAAGCAATGGGTCTTAAAGATTACTGAATATGCCGAACGTCTTTTACAAGATTTAGACGACTTGGATTGGCCAGAGCACTTAAAAACGATTCAGAGAAATTGGATTGGTCGAAGTGAGGGGGCTCGTCTTTTTTTTGATGAAATCGAAGTATTTACAACAAGACAAGATACTTTAGCTAGTGCTACTTTTTTAGTGCTAGCACCTGAGCATCCTCTCGTAGATAAGCTAGCCACAGAAAAAGAGGCAGTTGCTCTTTATAAAAAACAGGCTTCGCTTAAAAACGATCTCGAAAGAACCGATCTTGGAAAAGAAAAAACGGGGGTTTTCACAGGAGCTTATGCCAAACACCCTTTAACTGGAAAATTGATTCCTATTTGGGTTGCCGATTATGTCTTGATGGGGTATGGAACGGGAGCTATCATGGCTGTTCCTGCGGGCGATGAAAGAGATGCGGAGTTTGCAGCGAAATACCAGCTCCCCGTAGAACCTCTTAAGGGACATACGTTTGAAGAAATCAATGCGATGATGGCACTCAACGGATTTGGAAAACAGTGTGTGACTTATAAATTGAGGGACTGGTTGTTCTCTCGTCAAAGATATTGGGGAGAGCCTTTTCCAATTCTGCATTTTGCTGATGGAACGAAAAGGGCTCTTGATTTAAATGAATTACCCCTAGTCCCCCCGGATCTTGAAGATTTTAAACCTGTGGGTGATGGGCAAAGTGCCCTTGCTAAAGATCGGAATTGGATTGAAATTACCGATCCAAAAACAGGAAAGAAAGCACTAAGAGAGTCTAATACGATGCCTCAGTGGGCAGGTTCTTGTTGGTATTACCTGAGGTTTGTAGATCCCCATAATGATAATGCTGCTTGGGATAAGGAAAAAGAGTCTTATTGGCTTCCTGTTGATATGTATGTGGGCGGCGTTGAACATGCCGTACTTCATCTTCTCTACGCCCGTTTTTGGCATAAGGTTCTCTACGATCTTGGACATGTAAGTACAAAAGAGCCGTTCCAGACGCTCCGAAATCAAGGGCTTGTCATTGCCAAATCATATAAATTGCCAAGTGGTGAATATATTGAAGCAGATCAAGCTGTAAAACACCCTGAGGCGATTCAACAGCTTGAAAAAATGTCCAAATCCAAGTTGAACGGGGTTACTCCTGATGAACTCATCGAAGAGGTGGGGGCGGATAGTGTACGTCTTTATGAGATGTTCATGGCTCCCTTTGATAAAGAAAAAATCTGGAATAGTGATGCAGTCAATGGATGTCATCGCCTTCTCAAACGATTCTATGATCTCGCCTTTTCTCTTCAACTTGTAGAAGAAGCTTCTTTAGAAGCTTTGAAATTGGGGCACCGCCTTGTTGCTTCTGTAGAGAAAGACATCGAAACGATGAGTTTTAACACATCGATTGCCAAGATGATGGAATTTATGAATGAGTTCTCATTGCTGCCAAGTTATCCTAGGGAAGTTGTTAAAATGGCTATTCAGTGTCTCTATCCCTTTGCTCCTCATCTTGCTGAAGAGTGTTGGGATCATCTTGGAGGAGAAGAAAGTTTGACTTACACCCCTTTCCCAACGTTTGATCCTAGATATCTTGAAGACGATCAGGTGACCTATGTTGTGCAGGTGAATGGGAAGCTCCGAGCTCGCTTGGAAATGGGTAAAGGAAAAGGGGAGGCTGAGGTGGTAGAAAAAGCAAAAGAAGATCCTACTGTGCAAAAATTTCTCACAGGGCCCGTTCTCAAGGTGGTTTTTGTGAAAGATAAACTGCTTAACCTTGTGATTTGATGTTCTATAATGCGCTTCTTCTTTTGGGGTACCTAGTTTACGGGATATGCAAAAGAAAGTGGCCTGGGGATCCTTTTGGCAGAAAGATCCCCTACCTAGATTCAAATAAGAAACCTGTGATTTGGATTCATGCTGTCTCTTTTGGTGAAACAAAGGCAGCATCTACTTTAATTTCTCATATTCAAAAGAGCTATCCTCAGGGGGTTATCGTTGTTTCTACAGGAACAAAAACAGGGTATGAACTCTCCAAAATTCTCATTCCGAGTGCCGCACTTCATTTTCGCCTTCCTCTAGATCTTTCTTGGGTCATGGCTGCGTTGGTTAAAAAAATCCAGCCTAACCTTGTGATTTTAGTAGAGGGGGATTATTGGCCTCATTTTCTAAAGAGTTGCAAAAGGGAGGGGGCTCAGGTTGTTGTTGTGAGTGGGAAACTTTCGTTGAAATCGATGAAGGGGTATGCGTGGGCTCCCTGGCTTCTGAAGAGGGTTGACCATTTTTTTGTACAAAACGCTCTTTATCAAGAGCGTTTTCATCAATTAGGATACACGAATGTGACGGTCACAGGAAATCTGAAGTTTGATCTTGATCCCATTTTATACCCAGTAGACATGGAAGGGGAGTGGATTACGATTGGATCAACTCACGAAGGAGAGGAGGAGGCTATTTTAGATGCACTGGAACCTCTTTTAAAAAAACGGCCTCAGCTCCATATTCTTTTAGCCCCCCGTCATCCTGAACGGTTTGAAAAGGTAAGGAGTTTGATTTGTGACAGAGATCGGGTCAGGCTTCTCGATAAAATGGGGTGGCTTCCCTCTTGTTATCTTCAATCAAAACTTGCCATTGTGGGAGGGAGTTACCATCCTAAAGTGGGGGGGCATGATATTTTAGAGCCTGTTCGATTGGGGATACCTGTTCTTTTTGGCCCTTATATGTATAAACAGGAAGAGTTAAAAAGGGTGGTCGAAAGTGGCAAAGTGGGGGAGGAATGTTCTCTTGATGCCCTCCCTCAAAAAGTGGAGTTTTATCTCAATACTTCCTTTAAAAAAGAGATTGAGCAGTTAGCAAGTGGCCTCTCAGGTTCCTCCTTAAAAACATGGAAAAAAATTGCTTGTGATTTAAACGAATATTAATGTATGATATGGGGCAATTTACCGCGGGATGGAGCAGTGGTTAGCTCGTCGGGCTCATAACCCGAAGGCCGGAGGTTCGAGTCCTTCTCCCGCTATATTTACAAGTTACTGAGCGATTGGTAACTTGTTTTTTTTGGCGGTATAGCTCAGTCGGTAGAGCAACGGAATCATAATCCGCAGGTCGTTGGTTCAAGTCCAGCTGCCGCTAATCTAGTTTCTCATCTTTTATATTTTTCCAATAATCCAGTCGGAAGTTTTGTATGTCGATGATGGGCGTCACTTTGGGCTCTATTTTCAAAGCCGCTGTTGAAGAAGTAGAGGAATTTGCATTAAAACATTTAATGATTTTACCTACTATAGAAGTCATTGTATCACGCATTCTTAGAAACTTGTCACAGTTGTACGGTTGTCCCACCTCCTACTTTTCTTTATTTACTTAATGTTTGTTATTATATACAATAAAGTATATAAGGGGTGTGATTATGGACGTTAAAAACCTGCCTCTCCCCGTGGGGAGGGTTTTAAAGAAATTAGGTCTAGATCTCAAAAATGCTAGAAAGCGGCGACGCATTCCGATGGAGCTTGCAGCGGAAAGAGCGGGGATTAGCCGCACCACGCTGAATAAAATTGAAAAAGGAGATGGAGGAGTTTGTTTTGGAGCTTATGCTAAAATTTTATTTGTGCTGGGAATGATTCAAAAATTAGGGGAGTTAGCAGATCCAAAATTTGATGAATTAGGCGTAGAGTTAGAGGTTGAAAATTTACCTAAGCGCATACGCATCCCTTCTAAAGAAAAAGGACGTGGCTAGATGGACCAGTCTATTTTGACCTATATAGATCTGGAGGGGGTTTCTATCAAGGTAGGATTTCTTTGGGCCCATTATCGTAATGGACGCGAAAGTGTATCTTTCGAATATGACCGAAATTGGTTAAATCACCCAAAAAGATTTTCTTTAGACCCTGCCTTAAAACTGACTATTGGTTCTTTTCATGCATCGGCAGATAAACCCCTATTCGGGGCAATTGAAGATTCTGCCCCTGATCGTTGGGGTCGTTTACTTATGCGACGCTCAGAAAGAAGAAGTGCTGAGAGAGAGAATCGGAAAGCTCGTTCCTTAAAAGAAATTGACTTCTTACTTATGGTAGATGACGAAGCTAGGCAGGGTGCGCTGCGTTTTAAACGAGATGAGGAAGATTTTTTCTTAACAAAATACGAAAACAATCATATTCCCCCCTTGGTATCAGTGGGGAAGCTTCTTACTGCAGCTAATCATGTATTGCAAGAATCTGATACTGAGGAAGATCTTCGATTACTATTAGCGCCAGGTTCTTCACTAGGAGGAGCTAGGCCAAAAGCTTCTATAAGAGATAAAGATGGCCATTTAGCCATCGCTAAATTTTCAAAGAAAGATGATGAAATTGATGCGATTGGCTGGGAAATGGTAGCATTAAGCCTTGCTTCTCAAGCCGGAATTCAGGTGCCTGACTCGCGTCTTGAGTTAATCGGGCGTCGTAGAGTTCTTGTGTCTCGGCGATTTGATAGAAGGGATAAAGTGCGTATTCCATTTCTATCCGCTATGAGTGCACTAGAGGCTAGGGATAATGAAATGCACAGTTATCTTGAAATTGCTGATGTGATTCGTCAAATAAGTGCATCTCCCAAGGAGGATCTTGAAATTTTATGGCGACGTCTTGTTTTTAATGTTTTAATATCTAATGTTGACGATCATTTACGTAACCATGCCTTTCTTTACTCAGGGTTATCTGGCTGGCGTCTTTCACCTGCATATGATTTAAATCCTACTCCCGTAGATGTGAAACCAAGGATTCTATCCACTGCAATTGATTTGGTTGATCCTACAGCTTGTCTTGATTTAGCAATTAATGTAGCCCATCATTTTGATCTCGATAACTTACAGTTAAAAAAAATCCTCAAAGAGGTGGGCTCTGCCGTCATCCTGTGGCGTAAAGAGGCATTAAAATTTAAGATTAAAAAAGAAGAGATTGATCGAATGGCCTCAGCTTTTGAACACGAAGATCTCAGAAAAGCAGTGGAAATGTAAATGCGTTATTTTTTCTTTCTTTTTTCCATCCTACACCTTTTTGCTGTTGAATCACCCTTGCAAGAAATTCTCAGTGCTTTGCCAGGTAGTAGTTTTCATGAGGTCGTTCTTGAAAAAGTAGGCGGAGGGCAAACTAATCAGAACTATAGAGCGACGATTGATGCGAAGACTTACTTTATAAGGTGGAGTCAGATCAATCAGGAATCTCTCGGATCCTCCCTTGAAAGGGAGTGGATTTGTACAGCAATCGCATCTGCGGCGGGACTTGCTCCACGCGTCGTTTCCTATTTTCCTGAAAAAAGAATCATGGTATCCGAATTTCTGAAAGGCGAAACAAGTCACCGCGCTTTTCCCCTTCTTATAGAGGGATATTGTGATCTCCTTCGTACATTACATGTTTTAGATGCGAAATTTCCTTCGATTTTTTGTCCTTTTGATTGTATTCAACAGCTTATTCATTATGCTAAAGAGGTAGGAGCTTACCTTCCTTCTTCTCTGTTTGAAGAGGTATTGCCTCAAGTGGAATTTCTTCAACAAACCCTCTCTTTCCGATACCCCGCTGTACCCTGTCACTTGGATTTACATTCTGGTAATGTCATCGATACAGGCCATCGTCTTTGGCTTATTGACTGGGAGTATGCTGCCATGGGTGATCCTTTTTTTGATTTAGCAACCTTAGCTTCAGCTGAGCATTTTCAAGAACATATGATGGATCATCTATTGCAGGTGTATTTAAGACGAGACCCTCATCCAGAAGAAAGGAACTACTTTCATAACATGCGCTTTTTGGCAGATGTGAGATGGGCCCTCTGGAGTTATATCCAGGCTGCGATTTCTCCTTTAGAGGAACCGTTTGAAAAATATGGGGATGTCTTTCTTAAAACTGCTCATAAAAGGGGACAAGATCTTCAGCTTTAAGTGGTTCGGGATCTGTGGTGCCTTCATAAAACACGGGCATTCTTCTTAGAAAAAGAGGGAGTGCTATTTCTGGATCTTCCTCGATTTCTTCGCAGGCGGCATGTCTTAGTCTTTTTTGTATACATGCTTCTTCAGAGGGATCGATCATTGATAATTGTTTTAGGTAAGCTCGAAACTGGCTAAGGGTTTCTGTATGGGGAATCGACTCATCTAAAAGACGCGCAAAGAGACAATTGATTTGAAAAAGAGATCGGTCTTTAAGACGATTTTTTTTTATAATACATAATTCGGGATCTTTTTTTCTTATTCCATATTCCTCGTAATAAAAAGCACGGGGGTATTTGGGATGTCCCAAGAGAATATTGCAAGTTCCTCCATAGGGATGGAAATAGAGAGCTTTTGCAATCTCTTCTCCCCTTAAATGAAAAAGAATGTCATAGAAAGCAAGACTATTTTCCACTCCTATATCAGGGAAACAGGTCTCCCCTTGTTGCAAAACAGAAATGCTTTCTCCTTCGGACGTCATTCCAGTCAGACATCCTATGTAACCAGGAAAAGTGACTGTTGCGACTTTACCTCTAACTAGTACGATCGTATGTTCTCCTAATTGGGGAAGATGCCAATCAAGGTTGCGTCCAATTAATATTTTTCCAAGGGACAGCGCGAAGTGATTTTTATCGACAGATAGAGGAGGTGAATCACCCCTTTCGAAAAGGTGCTCTTTCGTCAGTCGAATAAAGGGACCATCTGCAGCATTTTTTAAACCAACGCTCAAATAGAGAGAGACTTCCAGAGGATCTAAAATGATGGACTGTATTGTGCAAAGATCTGTTTCTTTTTGAACACCTTGCATTGTCGACATCATATTCACTGTCTTAGAGAGTGTTTGAGTCATATTTGTAGATGGGGGAGCTGAGGCCTTAAAGTTTTCTACTGCAAGAGATACAGGCCGTTCTAAAGAAGTCCTAAAATCGGCACAGATGGCATTACAAGCTCCTGTCTTAGGAAAGACGGTGAGAAATGTATTCATTTTAATGACTGTCTCAATAGGGATTTCTGCCCCCTCTGCTAACCCTTTCAATTCTTCCATAATAGAAGGATTCATTCTTTCAATCATCCCTTTTCCCATAAGGAAAAGATCTTTCGAAGGATCAGAGAGTTCAAGTTGTTCTAAAAAAGGGGTCATTACGGTAGCGTAAAGTTCTTGAATAGTTTTTTTTAAGCGGCTCCCGTGCTCAAATCCCATTTCAAAAGGAGTTAAGGAGTCAATATGAATAACCTGAACCATCGTACAGCATATGCTACCGTAGAGATTGTTTTTTTAAAAGAAATTTTATCATTTCTTAATTTTGTGAAGAAGAGACGTTGATTGGTTATATAGCCTTGCTTGGCCTTTGTATATTTTGTTAGATAAAAAATTCCAAGGTGCTGTATGGAACAAGTTATATGTACCGCATTTTGGTTTTTTTACTTATATTTTGTAGTTGTGCAAAAAAACAAAAAAATCAAGCCGAACTTAATACTTCAGTTGAAATAAACCTCATTGAATCGAATTCTTTTGAAGAGGGAGAATGGCCTGAAGTTGATTGGTGGACCCTTTTTCAAGATAAGCAACTCAATTGGATTGTTGAGCAATCTATTGCCAATAATCCCGATCTCCACATGGCTCTCGCAAATGTGCAACAAGCAACCGCGTTTGCTCTCAAAGAAAAGGCTGTTTTATTTCCTGAGATTTTTGGCGATGCTGCCTATGACTGGCACCACTATAGCGCGCAGAGTTTATTTCGATTTCCCCCTTCTCCCATTCCGGCACTGATCAATCAATTTGATATTTCTCTAGGTCTTTCCTATGAATTAGATATCTGGGGGAAAAATAGAGACCAATACCGCGCCGCAGTGGGGGCTGCTAAAGCTCAAATCGCAGAGGCTGCTCAAATTCAACTTTCTTTAGCTACGGCGGTAGCGAGTACTTATGTCGCCTATTGGTCCAATTTACAACAGCTTCAAATTTCAGAACAACTCCTCTCAAAAAAGAAAGCTTTTCTCTTTCTTCGAGAAAAACGAAGAGATTGTGGTCTTGATGATGAAATTGATGTCCTATCTGCAAGAGAAGCTTTTATTGAGCTTGAAAAAAGGGTTGCGGATCTCAAAACTGTTGTAGAACTCACGCTCTTTCAGCTTAAATCCCTCATGGGCCTTAGTCCTGATCACTCCCTCTATTTTGTGCCCCCAAGTCCAGAATTTAACCGACCTTTTCAGCTACCAGCTAACCTCCCCATTGATCTCCTTGCAAGAAGACCTGATCTGATGCGGTTAATCCATCTTGTCGATGCTCAGTCCTATAATATTAAGGTCGCAAGAAAAGCTTTTTATCCGAATATCAATCTCCTTTCTATGGTAGGTTTTGAAAGTCTTGCTATCAAAGACCTCTTTAAGATCAGTTCGTATCAGGGATTCTTAAGACCTGCATTACACCTCCCTATTTTTACAGGAGGGAGATTAGAAGCTAATCTCGATGAACAATATGCTGCTTTTAATGCCGCTGTGTATGAATACAATAACACACTCTTGATCGCTGCTAAAGAAGTCGCTAGCGGTATTCAAAATCTTCAAAATGGGATCGAACAGGTTGAATTAGAGGGTGAGGTGCTAGATACTCTCTCTCAAACCTTACACTTAAGCAAGCGGCGTATGCAGGATGGCTTAGATAATTATCTCATGGTTCTCATAGATGAAGAGAAACTCTTAGAGGGAGAACTTGTAAATACCCAACTCAATGAAAAGAGACTTTTCTTTGTGGTTCAACTATTAAAAGCGCTAGGAGGAGGATATCATGGAAAATAAAGGAAAAAGAACCCATGCGCTGATTTGGACAACAGCAGTTTTACTGATTGTCGCCTTGTGTATTGTGATCTATTACCTCAAGGTTTGGCGTTTTGAGGAGTATACTAATGACTCCTATGTTTCTGGGAACATGACGGTGGTTAACCCTCAAATTCCAGGAATTGTCATGTCCATCCACGTCGATAACACCGATTATGTCGAAAAAGGACAGCTCCTCATAGAGCTCGATCCCACCGATTATCAAATTGAATATGAACGGAGTGAAGCGAATCTTGGAGAAATTGTCCGGGAAGTCAAGCAAATGTTTGATGTTGTCAAACAGTATGAGGCTGACTTAATCGCGAGAGAAGCAGAACTCATTAGGGCAGAGCAAGACTATCAAAACAGGGTAAACCTTGTAGGAATTGGGGGTGTATCTAAAGAAGACTTTGAGCATATTCAAGCTAATTTAAGTGCGGCAAAGGCATTCTTCGAAAGTACTTTTTTTGCTCTTCAAGGAGCTAAAGCCCGGGTGGCTAACACTCAGATCCCCACTCACCCAAAGGTCCTAAGGGCAGCACAGGAATTTAAAGATGCCTACGTCAATCTCAAAAGAACGCAAATTTTAGCACCTGTTAGTGGCTATGTAGCGCAAAGACAAGTTCAGATAGGGGAGCAGATTGAAAGGGGGACCCCTCTTCTTTCGGTAGTCCCTCTTGGCGAAATTTGGGTAGAGGCCAATTTTAAAGAGAATCAACTTGCCAAGATGAGGGTTGGTCAGGCTGTTAAAATTACGGCAGATATTTATGGGAGATCTGTTGTTTTCCATGGACACTTGATGGGACTAAATCCAGGTACAGGAGCTGTTTTTTCTATCCTTCCTCCACAAAATGCGACAGGAAATTGGATTAAAATTGTTCAAAGGCTTCCTGTCAGAGTCATCCTTGATAAAGAAGAAATCAAAGTACACCCCCTTATGCTCGGAATGTCTACAGAAGCCACTGTGGATTTACGAGATCAAAGAGGCCCCATACTTCGGCAGGCTCAGCCCCTTAAAGCCCTTTATGAGACCAATATTTATCCCAAGCAAGAGGATGGAGCGGATGATGTTATTGGGGAGATCATCCGGATGAATTCATGAGCGGGGTTCGCTTATTTTTTGGTACATTAGCCCTATGTCTCTGCATCTTTATGATGGTTCTAGACTACTCCATTGCGAATGTCTGTATTCCCTATATTGCAGGGGATCTCGGGGTGAGCAATAATCAAGGTACATGGGTCATTACCTCTTTTTCTGTTGGAAATGCCATAGCTCTCCCTTTAACGGGATGGATGACCCATCGATTTGGTCAAATTCGGATTATGGTTGGCGCTACCCTTTTATTTACGCTGACCTCTTTTCTTTGTGGGGCAGCGCCTAATCTTCAGATTTTAGTGATGCTTCGGTTTCTTCAGGGGTATTTTGCAGGGCCACTGATTGCTTTATCTCAAAGTTTACTTCAGTCGATCTATCCTAAAGAAAAGAAGAACCTAGCTCTCGCTTTTTGGAATATTGTAGCTCTTGTGGGGCCTATTTTGGGACCGATCATTGGGGGCTGGATTGTGATGGACTACACATGGCCTTGGATTTTTTATATTAATATTCCTGTGGGTATTTTTAGTGCAGGAACTATCTATATCCTCATGAGGGATCAAGAGAGCGAAATTATCAAAAATCCTATCGATTATGTAGGGATGCTTTTACTTGCAACAACAGTCACTTGTTTGCAAATCATTCTAGATAAGGGAGAACAGCTCGATTGGTGGCGTTCTGATATTATCATGGGGCTTGCAGTAACAGCGGTCCTCTCTATGATTTATTTTATCGTTTGGGAAAAAGATGAAAAGCATCCGATTGTCGATTTTAGACTTTTTAAAGACAGGAATTTTTTTCTTTCTACAATGATGTGTTGCATTTCGTATACGTTGATTATTGGCACGATTGTCATTACCCCTTTATGGCTACAAAATAATATGGGGTATTTGGCTTATAATGCAGGGTTAGCTGTTTCGACGATGGGGATTGCTCCCTTTTTTCTCATGATTGGACTGCCGTATCTTTTAAAGAAGACAAGAGCGAGCTACCTTGTCGCTTTAGCCTATCTCTTTTTTGCGATTGCTTTTTTTGTTTTTGCAGATTTTACGAGTGCAGCTTCTTTTGCTTATATTGCCTCAACCAGGATGCTTCTAGGATTGGGCCTCCTTTTTTGGATCACCCCTTTAGTTTCCATTGCTATGAATGATGTACCTCAAGAAAAATTGAATTCTGCCTCAGGTCTATTTCATTTTTTTCGCCTTTTTATGGGGGGGGTGGGAGCTTCTTTATTCACTACCTATTGGGAAAGAAGGTCTATTTTGCATCACCATAATCAAATTGAATATATTAATGATTATAGCGTGAGAATTCGCTCCTTCGAGGAATACCTTAGGTCTTTGAATTTTTCAGGAGATCAACCTCTTGCAGTTTTAAATGCCATGGTGGATCACGAAGCGTCCCTTTTAGCAATTAATGACCTCCATTGGATTTCGGGATGGGTCTGCGTTGTCTTTTTCTTTGCCTGTTTTCTCTTTAAAAAGGGAAAAAAAACACATATTCCTGTAATTCCTTCTGAATAATTGATTATAATGAGCAGATGGATAATTTCTTTATAGAATCAATTTTTGAAAAAAATCGATCAATGCAGACGAGAGAGCAGATGCTCAACCTTTACTATCTTTTAAGGGAAACCCTCCCCCTTCCCGGCGATGTTGTTGAACTGGGTACTTATCGGGGATTGACGGCAATTTTACTCCAAAAAACACTAAGGCAGGCGGGGAGCTCAAAAAAGATCCATGTTTATGATTCGTTTGAAGGACTGCCCGAAAAAGGGGTGGAAGACTTAGTTGTTTCTGATGAACACATGAGGCGGATTGACTTTTTAGATAATCGAAGGATCAATAAGGGGTGGTTTGCTTCCCCTCTATCTGCTCTAGAAGAACTGTTTAGAGAATGGCATGAGCCTTTGCCTGAAATTCATGCAGGGTTTTTTGAAGAAACCCTCCCTCATTTGTTGCCAGAACAGATAGCCTTCGCCCATCTTGATGCAGATTTGTATGGTTCCACAAAGATAGCCCTTGAAGCGATTCTTCCCCGCATGGTAAAAGGGTCTATTCTTGTTGTTGATGACTATTGTGACCTGACTGTTCACCCACGCCAAAATACGTTTCCAGGAGTGAAGCAAGCTTGTGATGAGGTCTTTCGCGAGTCTTTAGATATATTATGTGGAGGAAATAAGGTTCATGCCGTCAGACGATTCTGATCTTTTAAGTATTGATCCAGGGGAAATGACCGAACAACCTCCTGAACCTGCGGGAGGGATTCCTCCACAACGATTACCTAGGTGGATTAGGTGGAGCATTAGAATTGTGTTTGCCCCTTTTGTCATGTTAGACATGATGATGAGAAGGGTAGCAACCTGGCTTATTCGCCCTCCTCTGAAGAAAATCGGGTATTGTCATCGAAGAGGTAATTGTTGTTATTATATTCGGATGCGTCAATATAAAGGACTTCTTGGGAAAATCCAGCGATTTTGGGCGACTGAGATCAATGGGTTTTACGAGAGAACACCAGAACCCCTTGAAATGAATGGCCATTTTTATCATTTGATGGGATGTCGTTATTTAAAAAAGGATGGATCTTGTGCTCACTACCGCACACGCCCAGGAATTTGTAGGGATTGGCCTCGTATCGAGTATTTTGGCCATCCTGTGATTTTAAAAGGGTGTGGTTATAAAGCGGTGCACCGGAAGGACCCTTTAAATATTATTCAGTAACAGAGTCTTGATTGGGGAAAAGGTGTTTAAGTCCCATCTGGTAGATGAAATTAGATGTGCTTTGTTGAATTTTAGAGTACTGCTCTCTTGATGAAGAACTATTTTCCCTTTCAATATCGACGAGATGTAGGTAGGTCAACGGCTCTGAAAAGATCAATTTTTCATGAGCCGCAATAGGAAGAAGGGGTTCTGCAATACTTGCTTCATAGGTTTCTTCTATGAGTTTTCCAAATTTTGAAACGACATCTCCTCTTGTAATAATCCCTTTAAAAGCGGGGCGTGTTGAAGGATTCATGAGCTGCCATTTCAGAGCAAGATCTTCTGGGATTCCCGGGTAGTTAAAGGCGTAGGAGGGGAGTGTTTGATGCATGAGAGGGGCTTCGAGAAGAAGGGTATAAATCACAAAAGCTCCCCCTAAACTATGACCAATAGCCCTTGCTTTCATTCCTTGGGAAGCCACCTTATCTAGCCAGCTATGAATTTTATCTTGAGCATAGGTGTACATGGTGAGGCCAGGTCCTTGAGGGTCTAGATCAGAGATAATTGACGCTCTTCCCGACTCAGTGAGGAGTGAAGTGTCGGTGCCTCGAAACAGGAGGAGGGGTTCTTTTACTCTACTAAAAAGGCCAAATGCTGTCATGTTATTCCAAAGATCAAAAACCTCATCTACGATGTATTCTGCTCCTTGAATTTGAAGCGATTGCCCCACATAAAGGGTCCTATAAGCGTATCCCTTAGCAAGCAGTTCTGCGATGGTTAAGTCAGAGATCTCTTTGGGAAGATCTTTGATTAATTCAGAGAGTAAAGAAACATCGTGCTGGCTTTTGGTAACTTTGCACAAAATACCTTCTCGAGTATTAAATCGATTGTAGCGTGAGGAAAATTCGATTAAGGGAGAGTATTTCATTTCCCTAGTTTCCGAAAGAGGAGGATCTTTGAGAAGAACGCATCTAGAGGGATAGCGAAAGAGCCAGGAAAGTACCATTTCCCAGCCCTTTAAAGTTTGAGCACCAATTGACTGATCATCCATCCCTTTAGTGTAACAGGTTTGGATAAAGATTATCAATCTCCTACACGATGCCGCACATCGGGATATCTAATAGGGGAGGGCGCTCCTCCAACATGATGTCTTCCCGCTGGGAAGGATCTTGCAAGAGGGGTTGTGGTGACGCTAGGAAGGGGAGGAGGAACAACTCTTCCTCTAGGGATAGGAGATGGCATAGAAGACAACCTTCCCCATCCTGCAGCAGGAAAGGTAGCTGCTGGGTTTACCCAAATAGGACTTCCTCGGGATCTAGAAGAGAGGAACCTCGAAGGTGTAAAAGACCTCGATACACAGTTAGTGATGATGAGTCCTGTGAGGACGGTGATTGAAACTCCGAAAAGAAGCCAGGAACAACAGATCGCTGATACAGCAAGACCTAGAATGGATCCTGCAAGCAAAACGATTTTAAGTAAGGTGGAACAGGTAGGAACTTGTAGTCTTGGAATAGGGACTCCAACGGGATGAACTGGATGCATGTTTAATACTCCCTTGCTCTAACTGAGCGATTTTTTTCAACATTAATGAGGATAGAATCACTATGTGAAAACCAACATCCCCATCCACTATTTTCGCCAATAATCACTGCTTCGTTAATGAGGAAGTCTCGAATCAGGTAAATGTCTGTTTCATCCACAAGCCAAGAAGAACGGTAGCCGTTTCCATCTTCTAGTAAAATTTCCCCGTGGTAATAGTCCATTCCTATAATCCGTTTGGTATAGGGATTATTGACGAGAGGCCCTAATTTCAAATGGACATTAACCGATTCCCCTGTACGTTTATTCACAAGGTTATATTTGGTAGAGGGAAATACTGAGTTATTTCTTATGACGGTAATGGGATCATTACTACCCCAGTTAAGAAGAAGATATTCATGCCCACGTGCAACTGTAAATAAGGATCCATCTTCAATTTCTACACTAGACCCATCGATCGCTCGAGCAGACATCACATGAATCTGGTGAGGAATGTAATAGTGATCTGCTGAGGCAATAGAGGCCAAGCTTAATAACAGAGCGAGCATCCATTTTTTCATTTATTTTCTCCTTGAGTTTGATGAAAAATGAAAAGGGATTCTATCTTAAGCTTTCTTTTTAGGTAAAAGAAAATCTTCGCTTGTCAAAAATACTCCTTGTTTATACTATCTTTTTCATATCTTAACTTGAGGAATATTGTATGATAGGACAAATACGTCCAGACTCTCCCTATCCTTTTTTGGATGATGTACCCTATTTTACTGTTATCACGATTGATTTAAAATCTCCCCCTGAAGAGATAGGAGTAAACCTTGCAAAAGGTTTACATAGAGATGGCTATGTTTTCTTAAATCATACAGAGCTTAAAATGCCTACAGACAACAACTATGAGCCTCTAGTTCCTATATTAAAACCGCTTCTGACGCGTAGTGCTGAGATTTTTTTCTCCCATTGCTCGTGGGAGGAAGAGTATTTAACTTTGAGTATCATCCTTCAGAAAAATCAATTTCCGCTCCTTGTTCTTGGAGATATTTCATGGATTAAAGGGGAAGACGACTACTCAATGTCATTAACTTTGCATCTGCAAGAACAAGAGCCGCCATTGCTTCTATAATGGGAGCTGCTCTTACTGTCACACAGGGGTCATGCCTTGATCCCTCAGGTAAATTAAAAAGGGCTGGTTTTCCATCCACCGTAAGAGTGGGTTGGTCTTTTTCAATACTTGATGTGGGTTTAAATGCAACGCGAAAAATAAGGGGCATGCCTGTTGTAATGCCTCCCAAGGTTCCACCTGCGTGGTTTGTTTGAGTTTTAATAACCCCTTTTTCTAGGATGAAAGCATCGTTGTGTAGGGATCCTTTCATGCGTGTAGAAGCAAATCCAGATCCCATCTCAAACCCTTTTGATGCGGGAAGGGACATCATTCCTTTAGCGAGATTAGCCTCGATCTTTTCATATACAGGATCGCCCCATCCTGCAGGAACTCCTGAGATCACACATTCGATAATGCCTCCTAGAGAATCACCTGCTATTTTCGCTTCTAAAATGGCTGCCATCATTTTTTCAGATGAGGAATGATCCGGACAAAAAATAGGATTTTCTAGGGTCATTTTTTGGAGAGTTTCAATATCCAGGTGTTCTAGAGAAGGAGTAGAAATACCCCCAATTTCTTTGACATAGGCGCAAAGTTTCACCCCCTTAATGACCTTACGAGCGACAGCTCCTGCAGCCACTCTTGCTGCGGTTTCTCTTGCAGATGAGCGCCCTCCTCCTCGATAATCAAAAATGCCATATTTTTGAAGATAGGTAAAATTTGCATGGCCAGGTCTTAAAAGATCCTTAATGGGTTCATATTTTGATGAGTCGGCATCTTTATTATGAATGATAATAGAAAGGGGAGCTCCTGTTGTTTCTCCTTCAAAGACTCCTGAGTAAATCTGAGCTATATCCTCTTCTCCTCTAGGGGTCATATACTGATTTCTTCCAGGACGTCGTTTCGCTAGTTCTTCGTTGATTTCTTCTTCTGTAATAGAAATACCCGCAGGACATCCGTCGATGACGACTCCAATTCCTTTACCATGAGATTCTCCCCACGTTGTGATCTGAAATACTTTTCCGAACTGATTACTTCCCATAATAAATCTCCTTGAGTTCCTTCAGCACCTTTTCATTGGATTTACCCGTAAGATCGAGCTTTGTTGCTTGAATCCCTTCATAGATAGGGAGCCTTTCTGTATACATAATTTCAAATGAAGTTTCTCTAGCCTGAGGATCTATGTATGCAGGAAGTTCTGATTGACGCAACATGCGCTGTTTTAAAATCTCTTTATCCACTTTTAAATAAACAAGACGGCCGATTTTTTGCAAAAAAGAGACGTTTTTTTCATCGAGTACAGCACCACCACCTAAACTAATCACAGAATGGGATACCGATTGAAGGCTGTGAATGGCTTCCCGTTCCATTTGTCTAAAGGGCTCAGCTCCCACCATTTTATAAAGACGAGAACAAGGCATTTCATTGAGATTTTCAATGAGAGCATCTGTGTCGATATAGGAAAGCTTTAACTCTTCTGCAATGAGTTTTCCAAAATAGGTTTTTCCACAATTTTTAAATCCAAATAAAATAAGGTTCATGGGACCATCTCGATACAAGCCCCTAGCTTGTTGAAGTCATCTTTAAAACTGGGATAGGTTTTTCTTGCAGAGTGGATCCCTTCAATATAAGAAGGCCCTGTAGCTCCCAAGGCGGCACAGGTTAGGCTCATGACCATACGGTGATCTGAATAAGTGGAGAGAGTAGTTCCTTTCAGAGGGGATCCTTCAACAATTAAACCGTCTTCTGTTTCTGTAATAGAAGCCCCCATTTTTTTGAGCTCTGTTGTAATTGCGTGGATACGGTCTGACTCTTTATGCCGTGCAATAGCTGCTCCGGAAATGATTGTTTTTCCTTCAGCATAGCAAGCTAATACGGCTAAGATCGTAATAGAGTCAATAAATTGATTAATGTCTAATTCCATTCCCTTGAGCTGGCTTGGATAGACTTTAATAAAATCTTTCCCAAATTCAAGATGGGCTCCCATGGTTTGCAAAGCGAAAAAGAGAGCTTTATCTCCCTGAACATCCTTCATATCCACATTTTGTACGACGAGAGTGGATTTTGTAATGAGAGCTGCAGCGACCGGATAAGCAGCAGAGCTCATATCTCCTGGGATAAGGCGATCAAATTGATGAAAACTTCCCTTTCCTGGTAGGGTATATCGGGTATAATTTTCCCTTGAGTAGGGGAGTCCTAAATAATCCAACCAATGGAGAGTTAGGTCAATCCAAGGGGTTTCTCCCGGATGAGTGACCGTAATTTCCGTGGGATAGGGAGCAAAAGCAGCAGCGATGATTAATCCAGAAACAGGTTGAGAATCTTGTCCATCAAGGGTCGTTTTGCCTCCTTTAAAAGGGCCTTTGATGATGATAGGGGCATAACCATCACCCCGTGTCGTTTCTGCAAAAACACCCAGTGTTGTTAAGGCATCTAGAAGGGGTTTTACAGGTCTCTGGTGTCGAATAGAATGATCTCCTGTAATGACAGTATAGTGGGGAGAAAGAGCTGCAAGAGCCCCTATAAAGCGGAGAACCTGACCTGAATTGCCTGCATCAATCACATTTTCTGCACGCCCTGGTATGCCGATCCCTTGAATTTCTAAAAATTCTTCTGTTTCTTTGACTGTGGCACCAAAGAGCTTAATGGCATTGATCATTGCTTCACTATCAGATGATTTGAGATAACCCCGAATGAATGATTTACCTGTTCCCATCATAGCAAACATAATCGCTCGTAAAGTATGGGATTTAGAGGAAGGAGTTTTAATTGTTCCAGAGATTTTAGAGGGGGTTACTTTGAATTTATCCATTGAATCATCCAATTGAGGGCGTTGAAAAGGGTTTTATCTTCTATTTTTGTACAATAAGCTCCATTGAAAGAATGGGTTTTCCCCAGTTTTTCGAGTTGCACAAAGCGAGCTGTCTTATTCTCTCCTTTTTTATCCTTTTTCATCACCTCAAAAAGAGCCTCTGCTGTCACATGGGGCGAGAGTCTGAGTGGAAATCCCAGCTTCTCAATGATTTCAATCAGAGGGGCTTCATGACCTGTAAGATAGGCCTCTCCGATCATCCCCATAGCAATGGCATCGCCATGGGATACAGAATAAGTTTCTAGAGTTTCAATAGCATGTCCAATCGTATGTCCAAAATTTAAAATGCGCCTTAGTCCCTCTTCTTTTGGATCTCTTTTGACAATCTCTTCTTTAATTTGCACACTTCTTTCGATAAAAGGGGAAAGCCATGAGAGGTTCCATCCCTGGAAAGAAAAGAGGTTTTGAAAAAGAGGTTCATCCCAAATCGCTCCATATTTGATCACCTCTGCCATTCCTTCTCTAAGTTCTTTTTCCCCAAGGGATTCCAGAAATTTGGTGTCGATAATCACCTCAGTCGGGGGATAAAAAGTGCCGATCATATTTTTCCCTCCAGGAAGATTGACTCCTGTTTTTCCTCCGATGGCAGCATCCACCATTCCAAGAAGGGTCGTGGGAATGGAAAGATAGGGAATCCCTCTGCAATAGGTAGAGGCAACAAATCCAGTAAGATCAGTGACAACGCCTCCACCAAGCGCGATTAAAAATCCATCCCTACCGAGGCCAAGAGCAAAAAGTTCATCTTCAATCCAGGCTTTGGTTTCTCTTGTTTTTGACTTCTCTCCCGGTGGGAAAGAAATAAGGTCTATTCTTCTTCCTTCCTGAAGCTTTTTTTTAAGTGGCTGACCATACAAAGAAGCGAGATGATCATCTGTGATGATCACAAGATGTGAGCCGAGTTTGTCTGGTATCCAGTCATGTTTAAATCGAATAGTTTGGTTCATCTCCGTAGGATATACTTAGGAAGAGAGAAATGTCAATTTCTTGGAGCAGGTATTCACAAAGTAATTCATGAAAGGTCTGACAAGGTTTTTGAAAGGGGAGTCATAGTTCTCAAGTGCATCTCCATTGATCCTATAAAGGAGAGGAGACCATTTAAAATTTAAAGCAGATCCGATACGCATCGAATAGGGGTAGTGCTTGTTGACAAAACGGATGAGCTCAGGCGAGGTCCTTCCATAGGGATAGACAAATGTATCCACTTTTCTAGAGAGTTCCCGCTCAAGGATTTCTTTTGATTCCACCACTTCTTTTTCGTAATCGACCCAGCGCAGGTCGAGGTGATTTAGGGAATGGGAGGCAATTTCAATCCCTTTCATTTCTCTTAATTGATTCCAAGTGCAATACCCTGCCGTTCCAATAAGATGAACTGGCACTGCAAGAAGTGCTGGAAGTTGAAGGGATTGAAGTAGGGGATAAGCATCTGTATAAAAATCGGCTGTGGCATCATCAAAAGTTAAACACACATTAAGCCCTTTTCTTAAGGGGTCTCCAGGAAGAACTACAGGATAGCGATGTTTAATATAAGAAAAGTGTTCTCTTAAAGAGGCAAGAGAATTTGAATGGGATCCCCGTCCCACCCGGTGGTACATGAGGATCATCAACATAAGGGGGATTTCTCCATAAGTTTAAGATACTTATAATAAGCCATATGTCCTTGATATGCTGAGATGATCCATCCTTCTTTTCCGTCTAAAAAGCCCCTTTTGATGATATAACTCTTAAAAAAAGCGAAAAAACCATGAAAAATGGCTTTTGATAAAGAACCTTTTTTCTTCCCTTCAAATTCTGTAGCGTAAAGAGCGGAGTAGAGTTGCATTTTTTGTAAGAAATCACCAATAGAACGGTAGGAATAGTGCAAAATGGCATTTTGCAACTTTTTTACGTTGAGCTGATGGGTCATCACAGAACTGTGTATTCGGACAGGCTCGAATGCCGTGTCTTTTCGATGAAAGAGGCGTACATGCCGATCGGGATACCAACCACACCCCCTGATAAACCGTCCATTAAAAAAATTTTTAAATGGAATGGAGTATACAGTGCCTCTTGAAAGGAGAAGGGTGTCGATTTCATGAATGAGCTCAGGAGAAAGGACTTCATCGCTGTCAATGCTGAGGATCCAGTCATGTTTTGCTTTTTCTATCCCCTGGTGTCTCGTGAGATCTCCTTCATAAGGTGCATGGAGAAGTGTGGTATTAGGGAATGGAGCTTGAACAAGGGGAGGTCCTGTATTGATCATCACCACCTCATTAAAATATTTAAGAGAGTTCCATGTCTCTTTTAAAACATCTCCCTTAGTTAAAAGAATGACTGAGATTTGATCCAAATTTCCCATGGAAAAATACTGTATCATCCAGTAATATGTAGGGGCAATGAAAAAAATTGGATTTTGGATCCTCACCTCGCTTGTGATGGGGAATATGGTAGGTTCTGGAATCTACCTTCTACCCTCTTCTTTGGCGTCTCTCGGTTCTATTACTTTAGGTAGCTGGGTTATTACTTCCATCGGCTCCCTCTTCCTCGCGCTTGTTTTTGCAAGTTTAAGTCAGCGCTTTCCAAAAACAGGGGGGCCTTACGTTTATTGCCGCGAGGGGCTTGGCCATTTTATTGGATTTCAGGTTGCTTATTCTTATTGGATTTATATGGGGGTGGGTCTTGCTGCAATCGCCGTTGCTTTTACTGGGTATCTAAGTGCTTTCTTTCCTATTTTAGTGACAGATAGGACTCTTGCTTTTCTTTCGACGATCTCGATCCTTTGGGTGATTACCTTTATTAATCTCATTGGGGTCCATTTTGCAGGGGTTTTTCAACTGATTATCACCATTTTAAAATTCCTCCCTTTACTTCTTGTCACAGGAATAGCCCTTTTTCATTTTGACCCCGCTTTGCTCGGTTCTTTTAATGTCAGTGGACAGAGTTCCTATATGGCGTTATCAGAAGGGGCTATGTTGACCCTTTGGGCTTTTTTAGGACTTGAATCAGCGTGTATTCCAGCGGATGAAGTTGAAAATCCAAAAAGAACTATTCCAAGAGCGACGATTATTGGAGTGTCTCTTGCAGCTTTGATTTATCTCTTGAGTACTTTAGCTATTATGGGAGCCCTTCCGAATGAGACTTTAAGAAATGCAACGTATCCCTTTGCTCTACTTGCCGAACGTTTTATGGGCCCTTTTGGAAAATGGCTTTTAGCTATAGGGGCCATGATGTCGTGTATCGGAACATTGAATGGTTGGCTCCTTGTGCAAACTCAAATTGGATTAGCAGCTGCTAAAGATGGTCTTTTTCCTGTTTCCTTTTCCCGTCTTTCAAAAAAGAGAGCCCCTGTTTTTGGTCTTATCACCTCTTCTATTTTGATCACTCTCCTACTGACAATGACGATTAAGCAATCTTTGATTACCCAGTTTACCTCTATCATTACGGTAGCAACCCTTGCGGCAATATTCGCCTATCTGTATACAACAATTTCAGAGGTAGTCTTGCAAAAGAGGAGAGCCTACAAGGAGATTTCAGTTGCTCTACTGGCGTTTATTTACGTTTTTTGGGCAATTACATCGACAAGTCATACCCTGCTTTATTTTGGCACTCTCCTTCTTTTTTTAAGTCTGCCTATTTACGCATGGATGAAGAGGTATGAGCAGAAAAAAAATCTTTGATTCGGTCCACCATTTTATTCATGTAGATGAGCTTGAGAATGATCTCATCCATTCAGAACCGTTCCATCGCCTTCATTTTATCCATCAACTCGGAGCTGCTTTCTTTGTCTATCCGGGGGGGACACACTCCCGTTTTGAACACTCTCTTGGGGTCATGGAACTTGCAACCCGCATTTATGACCAAATTACGTCGATTGAGCACAATAATGAATTGATTCCTCAAGTAGGCTCAAAAGAACATATTTACTGGCGTAAAGTGATGAGGATGGCGGCTCTTTGTCACGATATGGGGCATTTACCCTTTTCCCATACTGCAGAAAGGCTTCTTTTTGGGGAAAAAGGGCACGAGAAATGGACAGCCCGCATTATTGAAAGCCCTTATCTCGCTCCTATTTGGGAAAAATTAGATCCCAATCGGGATGTGAAATCAGATGTGATCAAGATTGCAGTAGGAAGCGAGGTTTCAACCCCTTGGGAGGGGATTGTTTCTCAAATTGTGATGGCCGATTTTTTTGGGGCGGATCGGATCGATTATCTCATCCGGGATGCAAAATACACAGGTCTTCCCTACGGAATGTTTGATTACCATCAAATGATCGAAATGCTACGCATTCTTCCCTATCAAGGCACATGGACTATTGGGATTGAAGAAAGTGGAATTGAATCTTGCGAAGCTCTTCTGGCGTCCCGTTATTTTATGCACAAACGACTATGTCAGTACCCCTCTGTGAAATCGTATGGGTTTCATATGGCGAGGTTTATGAAAACTTCATTTGGGGCAGCTCTTACAGGGGATCTTGATGCATATCTCCAACTGACTGATAATGAGATTATTACAGAAATGCATCGGGCAGCAAGGAATCCTCTTCACTCAGGGCACTTCGACGCCGCCTGTCTTTCTTTAAATCTTCCCCGTTTTAAAGCCGTCCCTTTTCATGAAGAACTTCCCGATCTTTCCCACTTGCCTGAAGGGAAATATGGGACAGAAATAGATCCAACGCATAGGAATACTCTCGCATTGACAATTCCTGTACTCCGCAAAGATGGGGGTATTGTCTCTGGAGAAAGGCTTTCAGAAATCAAAATTCCCCAGGGGCCGACCCACTGGGTATTTATTTCTCCCGAGTTAGCAGAAGAGATTTACCCGCTTCGCTTTCAAGAAATCTCTACTATACATACTCGGGCGTCTCAAACGAGATGTGTTGATGAATCGCTACAATAAAAGAATCTATATTTTTTATTTTGTAATGATAAGCTGGTTTTATCTGATGATAGTTTGATATCCTCTGTGTTCCCCGTGTTAAGGTGTTTTTCTCTAAGTAAGTTTCAAGAATTTTTTTATTTAGGTGTGGAGAGATCTCGTGAAAAAGTGTTCTAAATTCCTCGCCATAAAGGGCTGTACGGCGCGTTATTAATTCCAAAAGCCTCTCTTTTGAAGAAGATCTTAACGGAGCAGAAGTGGTATGACATGGAGCAGGGGGTGTGTGGCATGGAACAGAGGGAGTGTCATATGGATCAGGAGGGGTGTGGCATGGATTAGTGCTAAATTGAGAAGTTCTAGGTCCCGTTAAATCGCTATCTACCCTTGCTGCAACACTGCAAAGGTCTAAAGGAAGTGCTTCTGAAAAAGTAAAAGGGGTCTCGCCTCCAGCTCCCGCTCGGGTCCATTGTTCTAGAATAGAAACCATTCTAGCTTCAAGAGAACTAATATCAACATCCCCGTGATCCGATAGCATAAATATATCTTGAATTACAGGTAAGCAAAGCCTAGATAAACGCTCTTTAGCATCACCCTCTATCTCTACCCATGTAGAGTCTCTTTCTATATTTTCAATTACTTGTTGAAGCATATGTTCTAGATATCCTGATCCTTGAATACACATAAAAAACCTCTTTTTGTTATGATTTATTAAAACATAATAATGTATTTTTTCGCAACAAAACACTTGTAAATAATTCAACTATTCCTTATAATAAGTTTGTTGAAAAAGGAACAAATTATGTATTTCAGTTCAAGCTTGATTGCTCATGCTGTTTTTAATTCACTGTCTAGCGTAATTGGAGGTGTTGGCACAGCAGCTTACATTGGAGAGCGTCTTTCTGAATATGGCCCTTTGGAAGAATGTGTAGGCATGGCGGCGATCATTAGTTTAAGTCATATGTCCCCTCCTACTTTGTTTATGAGTGCCGCAAAAGCAGGTGCGATCGGTTATTTGGCAGGTTTTACGTCTGCTAGGAACGAAGAAGTTGTTAAAAAAATTGCAACGTTTGCCGTTAGCACTATTTCCGCTTTTGTTGTGAATGAATTTTTACTCAACAGTCACTGATTTTGCGAGGTTGCGAGGTTGATCAATATCGGTGCCTCGCAAGACCGCCATGTGGTAAGCAAAAAGCTGAGTGGCAACAGCATATAGAATAGGGGAGAGTTCGTCAGAAAGGACAGGGAGATAGATTGTATCATCAGCTTCTACAGAGCTTCCTTTAGGAGCAAAGGCGAGAATAGGGCCTCCCCGAGCCTGGATTTCTTTCAAATTACTGATTGTTTTATCAAATGTCCGGTGGTTCCCAAGAAGAGCAATCGTCAAAAGCTGTGAATTAATGAGAGCTATGGGGCCGTGTTTCAGTTCTCCAGCAGGGTAGGCATTTGCATTGAGATAGGTGATTTCTTTTAATTTAAGAGCAGCTTCCATTGCAGAGGGGAACATTTCTTGACGTCCAATAAAAATAATGTCGTCAAATATTTGGTATTTTTTTGCAATGGATCGGATGTCTTGCTCTAAAGAGAGAACTTGGTTGATTAAGATAGGTAACTGACTTAGGTCTTCAAGGACAAGTGAAGCTAAAAGAGCGAGTTGGCAGGAAAACGCTTTTGTTGAGCAGACGCTTACTTCGCGTCCTGCCTCCAGAAAAAGACAGGTATCTACCGACCTGGCAAGAGTGGAATGTTGCACATTGCAGATACCAAGAGTCTTTGATGCCCCTGTTAAAGCAGCGAGGGTATCCGCTGTTTCTCCCGATTGACTAATAGCTATAAGCAGATGATCTTCGACAGTGACAGGGTGTTTATAGCGAAACTCAGAAGCTACATAGGCATGACAGGGTATCCCTAAGGATTGCTCAAAAAGAGAGGCCGCTATCAGTCCTGCATGGTAACTACTGCCACATCCAATGATGGAAATTTGTTTGACCTCTGTAAAATCTATCTTTTTTCTGTAAAAAAGGGTTCGTTGAACAGCCTCTGCTTGTTCGTGGATTTCTTTAAGCATGTAGTGAGGAAAAAGCCCTTTAGATATCAAAGAGTGATCTGTTGGAAAAAACTGGGCATCTTTGGATATGCCTTGAGCGAGCTTATCATAAATTTGAAGATTCCCTTTTTTAAGAAGGGCAAACTCACCATCTCCAAGGAAATAGATTTTCAGAGTAGGGTCACTAAAAGTATTGGGATCTGAAGAAATGAAAACCTCGGTTTCATTCATTCCAATCGCTAAGGGACTTCCTTGAGCTGCTACAATTAATGTGTCAGGATGGTCTTTATGAATGAGGGCTACTGCATAGGTCCCTTTAAGATGAGAGAGCATATTTTGCATCATCTCTTTAAGGGATCCTTTATAAAAATGGGCTGCCAGGTGGGTCAGAACTTCGGTATCTGTATCGGAAATGCGGGGAAATTTAAAGGTATGAAAGAGTTCTTCATAATTTTCGATAATCCCATTATGAACAAGAGCAAGAGTTTCGAGAAGATCTACATGAGGATGGGCATTTTGTTCAGAAGGTTTTCCGTGTGTAGCCCAACGGGTGTGGGAAATAGCTATATCCAGTTCGTAGGCTTCACAAGCTTTTTCTAAAGCAGCGAGTTTTCCTGAACGTCTTAGCCTGCTCAGTTTATTACCCTTGAATCCGGCAATACCTGAAGAATCATAGCCTCGATACTCGAGCTTTTTTAACCCTTCAAGACACATCCTAACAGAGGATTTGGGACCTACATAAGCAAAGATACCACACATGAGATCAAATTTTACCTCAATGGAAACCTAAAAACAAGAAATTCCATTAGAAAAGAGGATGGCAGAAGTTGATTAATTTGAAATCGCGCCATCTTCCACTTTAACAATCCGGTCAGCAAATTCATAAATGCGGGCATCATGGGTCACTACAATCAGAACTCTATCTGATTTAAGGACCATATCGCGCAAGATAGTGAGCACCTTACCCCCTGTTTCTGCATCAAGGGCGCTTGTGGGTTCATCACAGACAATAATTTTAGGATTGTGAATGCAGCCCCTTGCAATAGCCACCCTCTGTTGTTGTCCTCCTGAGAGTTTTTTTGGATAGCTATGGAGTCTGTCTCCGAGTCCAACATCTGTTAAAAAAACAGCCGCTCTTTCGAGTGCTTCGTGTCTTGGAATTCCGTTTAAAATAAGGGGAATCGCGACATTCTCTTGAGCTGTTAAGGTGGAAATGAGATTGAATGATTGGAAGACAAATCCAATATGAGCTCCTCGATAATTGGTTCGCTCTTGGTCGGAAAAATGGGAAAGGTTGTCTCCAAAGATTAGGCAATCTCCGGATGAAGGAGATAAAATTCCTGCAATAATGGAAATTAATGTCGTTTTTCCCGATCCTGAGGGTCCCACAATCATGAGAAGCTCGCCTTCATTGACTTCTAGATCAACCCCGCGCAAAGCTTCAACCTTGGTAGCTCCTTCTCCAAAAGTTTTTGTAAGATTCTTACATACAACAGCTGCCATTTTTAGCTCCTAAATACAATTGCTGGATCAAGGCGGAAAATTTTTATCATAGAAAGAACGGCAGCAAAAGAAACAATCGATAGTAGTGAAACGGCACTAAGGAGAAAAAGGGGCCAGGGGAGATTAAAAGAAAGCTCGCTATGACGGGTCATAAAGCCAAAAAGAGCTGCAGCTCCTGATCCAATTCCCCAACCGATACACCCAACAATCATCGCTTGAAGAAGGATCATACGGGCAAGGAGTTCGTTAGTAGCTCCCATTGCTTTATAGGTACCAAAATAGTGAAGATTATCAAGAGTAAAACTATAAAACGTCATTCCAGCAATGACAGTTCCAATCACAAATCCAAGAGCTACTGCTACGCCAAAATTAATAGGAATTCCCGTTTGCTCTAGATAGTAATTAACCGTGAGTTGTTTAAATTCCTCGCTTGTATAAGCTGCGAGTCCTGTCGCTTTTTCAATACGTCGACACACTTCATGAATATTTTGTCCTTCCTCTTCGTGCGCAAGAACATACGATAACATTTTTCTTTCTGGAGGGGCATAATTAATCGCCCTGTCATAGGTTGTGTAGATGACGGGTTGGGATTGGAAGGTGCGCGTTGTCTCACATTTTCCTACAACAGAAGCTCTGTGATCATTGAGCTCTAATACATCTCCGACTCGAAGAGGATCTCCACTTGGACTTGCAAGGCGATAGTCGGCTCCGACTTCATTAACAATGATCGCATCGGTTATTCTTAAATCTATAAGAGACCCCTCTGTCATAATAGGAGGTCCTCCAATCAGCGTAGCATCATCAATGCCGAGGACATTACAGGTTTGAAAAGTCCCATTTGCAAGTCTAGCTCTGATCAGCCCCTTATAAAGGGGGACTGCCCATTCCACTCCATCTACACTTTTGATTCTGTAAAGCTCGGTGCTTTTCATGGGCTTCACATCGTCAATTTGCTGCACATTTTTTTCCATGACCCAGATCGTCGCCTGAGGGGTGTCTGTAATAAATCCGTAGGTGCGGATCATAAGTCCAATAAAAATCCCCGCTTGTTGGGTGATAATAAATGAAGCAAAGCTGAGCCCTATGATGATCCCAATGTACTTAGCTCGATCTCCGATCAACATTTTTACGGCGAAGAAGAGCATGTCCATTCACCTCCTAGCGACTTATAAAGGGTAATCAAGCGAGTAAATAGTTCTCCTTGAGCAGAGAGGGTTTGAATTTCTGTTTCGTAGTAGTTAATCGTTTCATTGAGACTCTCTGCATAGGAGATAAGACCTGCCTCCCATTTTTCTTCAGTGTAAGTCAAAGCTTGTTGTTTTGCATTCAGCGCTGCTTGTTTATCCTGGTACCTAATTTCTTCTTCTTTATACGAAAAAAGACTCGTTTCAGCATCTTTAATACTCGATAGGACTGTTTTTTCATATTGAGCGAGGGCCTCTTGCTCTTTGGCTGTTTGAGCTTTCATTTCGCTTCGAATCCTTCCAAAATCGACAAAGGGCCATCGGAATTCAGGACCAAATCTCCAGGCCTGGCTGTTTACATTAAAGATATTGGGAGTTTGGCTTGTAAGAAATCCCCAAACACTCGTGAGTGAAAAAATGGGAAAGAGTTCTGCCTTTTTTTCTCCGATACGGGCTGTAGCGGCGGCTAAATATCTTTCTGCTTCTCGTACATCTGGACGACGGCGCAAAAGGTCACTTGGTAAATAGATGTTTGTTTTTCCATATCCGTTGAGAAGGGGACCCTTTGTTTCAAGATGAATGGAGCGCCCTAAAAGAATCGAAAGGGTCATGTTAAGTTTTTTGATCAACATTTCAAGAGGGTAGATACGGGCCTGGGTTTCTCGAAATAAAGCAACCATTTCTTTAACATCTAGGTCGCTATCTAATCCTGCTTCCATCCGATCAAAACTGAGTTCCATCCTTGTTTTGTAGGCATTCACGAGGTTTTCGGTAGATTCAAGAAGAGCTTCGTTCACTCGAATGTCATTATAGGTTTTAGAAATTTCGCTAATCACAATGAGGGAGATATCATTAAATGCTTCTTGAGTTGCCTCATAATCGGCATATTCCGCTTCTCTTTTTCTCTGAATTCTTCCGAAAAAATCGAGTTCCCATGAAGCATCAAATCGAAAATTCCAAATATTTTGAAACATACTTCCCAAGAAAGGGGAGTCGGACAAAGTTTGGGAGATTCTTTCTCGATTAAATAGGCCGTCGATATCAATACTGGGCAGAAGGGAGGTATCGGTGATGCGGTAGACTTCTCGAGCATAATTGATCCGTTGAAAGGCCATTTTGAGATCAAAATTCCCTTTAATCCCTTCTTCAATAAGTTGATTTAGAAGGGGATCATCAAATTGTTCCCACCATTTACCTAAATGAATGGGCTCCTTAAATTCTTGAGGAAGTTGAATGATGGGGGCGTGGTAATTGGGTCCTACCTTACACGAAGAGAGAAAAATCAGTAAAAAAAGGGCACATTTTCTCATGATGAAGGTTTGGCCTCAATATAGATATCGAGCATTTGACCAACATAAACGGGGAAGTTTTTTTTATTGAACTGGTAGATTACTTGAAGAACTCTCGTATCAACCCGTTCTGTATTATCTCCAGTAAAGGTCTTTTTGGGGATAATATAGGGTTCTGTTCTGACATACTCGAGGGGAATCTGAATAGATGAATTTCCTCGGACAAAAGCTGTGGCTGGGCGTCCCTTTTCAAATCTCCAGGCATCTTCTTGATCGATATCTACTCGAATATTTAGTGGGTCGATCGTTCCAAAAGTGACAAGTGGGGTATCTTTTACAGTAGATTCTCCGATTCTGACATCCACTTGGAGTACTTCTCCAGAAACAGGAGCTCGAATAATAGAACGGTCTAAATTGGTTTTAATAAGCCGAATTTGTTCTTCTTTTTGTTTGACTTCGGCTCTTGAGATTTCAAGATCGCGGATCCAAGCCCCTGCTTTTAAAAGGAGATAATTTCCAGAGGCTTCCTCGTAGTCGGCTTTCGCTTTTTGCTGTGCATATAAATGATTTGTAAAGTCCATTTCTGAAATCGCTCGTTTATCTTGGACTTTTTGATAGATATTAAATTGGAACTTTTGATCTTCGTAGGTTGCTTTTGTAGATTCCATTCTAGCAAATGAAGGGGGGATTTCTTCGGGGCGAGGCATGCTGATGAGTTTCTCATATTCTTTGACTGCAATTTCTTGAGTTGCCACAGCCTCGTGGTATTCCGCTTTGAGGTATTGTTGATCAAGTTCAAAGAGGGGCGCCCCTTTTTCAACTCGATCTCCTGCAATCACGTACACTTTTGAGACAATCTCATTAAAAGGAACTCCAACCGCAATATTTTGAGAGCTCGCTTCAATGATGCCAGAACCTGCAACATACGATTTATAGGGAGGTACTGGAGGGGGAAATTCTATCTTAGGAACAGGAGGGCGCTTTGAACCATAATAGACCATGTAACAGCCAAATAAAAATCCCGCAATAGCTAAAACTGGTAATCCAAATTTTCTCATTGCACCCCTCCTTAAAATTTCTTTATACGGAGAGCTCCTTTTTGTGTCTATGAAGATGTGGGGTGTTTTTTTTGAATTTCATCTTAATATAAATAGTGTTATAATTTATTATTATGATAAATATTTTCACTAAAGAAAGTTTAAATCAATTTTTGAAAAGATCGAATGAGTCACTACCTGAAAGTGCTCGTATTAGTGTGATTTTGCAGGGTCTGGACGATGCAACCGGAGCTTGTTCAGTCCAGACGGTCTCTTTTAGCATGATGATAGATGCCCTTGTCAAAGAACGGTATCGGATCTATTTCTCTGTCATGGAAGATACCGATATCGCGGGCGCTATTTCTCGATTACCATTAAAAGGACAAGTAAGCTGTCTTATTATTAACTCTCATGGAGATGTAGATTCCATTGAATTTAATAGAAAAAAGGGAGGAGTGCTTTATTCGAGGGATGTACCTCGGCTCGGAATTATTCCCCTGCTTGAAAAAAGAGCTACTCTTTGTTTTTTATCCTGTTATGCATTAAAAACCATAATCCCTGCCTTTCAGAGCGAACTTCCCTTTGCGACTATCCTCGGTGCAAATAGTGTCGCAGGTGAGTATATTTTTCACCCAGAGATCCCTGCACTATATCTCAATGAGGAGACTGATGCGAAAAAATGGGAATGGAGAGTGAGTCCCTCTCATCTTTCCATTCCTTCAAGGGAAATTCAAGAACATCCTGCCTCCCTTTTAGCAATTTCCTTATCAAATGCTCGCCATGATCCGAGAGCTCGTCTTGTTGTTGAATATTTTGCAGAAAGGGGAGAAATTTATGCTCTTGAAGCTCTTACTCACCTCACAGATTCGGTACTTAAGAAAATAGAATGTAGGGAAAGAGCTTTTGTAGGAGGACTTTCCAGTTGTGGATTAGCAAAAACCTGGAAAAAACAGGGAAACTTAGAAAAAGCGAAATTCTATCTTACAGATACTCTAAGAAGGGGGGATTTTGAAGGATATTGTATGCTCGCGCAAAAGGGATTGAAATTATCTATAGACGAATTGTACAAGCTAGCAATAGAGGAAGGGTGTCCCTATGGATCTGTATATTATTTACAAGAAATTGCAGAGATACCATCCATTCCCTCTGATCCGAGGATCATCGCCGAATTATTCATTCGGATAACAGAGTTAAAATTGATATTTGCTCCTGAAATATTGATTAAGATTTTAATGAAAATAGGTAATCTTCAGCCTTACATGGAGCGCATCTCTGCTGCTTGCGAGAGAGCTGAAGATCTTGAAAGCGTTAACAAAATTTGCCTTGCTTTTCAGGTCCTTTCCTTGGGCAGCAAAATCGAAAGAAATCGATTTTTAGAGGGTAAAAAAGAGTGTCAGTTGACTATGGATACAGCTAAATTTTTAGGGATCATAAGATGATACCTTTCTCCAGTCTTTGATTTTGCATCAACACAGTTTCTTGGAGTCCCCCTCGGTGCTCTCGGTGTGCTCGGTGGTTATTTTTATCACATATATGGATGAGCAAACTATGCTAACCATCTTTCTGCAATGATCATATTCCCTTTCCCAGCGTTTTGAAAATTTACCACCGAGAGCACCGAGCTCACCGAGACCCTCATTAGGTCCCATGCTTTAAGTATTCTATCTATTCACCACCACCCTGCAAGATGAAAGAGGACTGCAGAAACAGAATTTGTGGGTAATAGGATGTCTACCCGTTCCTGTGCCCATGCCCGACTTTTTTTTGTCGTGTACAAAGGATTATGAGTGACTTAAAGAGGTAATATAGCTACAAACAGCTTGGATAGATGGAGTGGTAGGACTAAACGTTTTGATCATAAGATCTGCTTCTTGAAAAAGAAGGGCATCTAAGGGATCTCTGGTAGTTACAAGAATAACTGGTTTTTTCATAGACAGTAATGTGTGAATTAGAGCTGCTTGGGATGGATTTTTCCATGCATTGTAAGAGCAAATAAGCAGAATATCTGCTGCTTCTGCACAATCTTTAGCCTGCTCTATCTCAGCTTCTGACGGACTAAGGCCGCTAAAAAAGAGAGTGTCAGCGGATTTTCCAAGTTGTAGAAGAGATGTTTCGTTAACAGTCTCTCTAAGTAATTGAGGGGCAAAGACCGCAACTTTTTTATCATGTAAGGGGGGAATAGGGGTCTTTTCTATAACACATAGAGAGAGTGAGGCTATTGTTTGAGCAAGAGCAGAGTGTTTCTCTAGATCAATAGATTTATTAAAGGGCTCGGTATTTAAGTAACGGTTTTTTAAGGTGAGGATTTTTGTTACAGCTTGGTTTAGCCTTTCCTCAGAAATTCGACCTTGTTTAACTGCTTCGACAAGGGATTGGTGGACCCGTTTTATATCGGCCACAGAAAGCTCAAACCCAGCGTGCTCGCCAGTCAAGAGTTTTCCTCCTAGGATTAAAATGTCACACCCGGCTTTTAAAGCCCGAATCGCCGCTTCGTCAACCGTGCCACATGTTTTAAGAACCCCATCCATGACAAGAGAGTCCGATACGATCACTCCTTGAAATCCCAGAGTATCTTTGAGATAGGTGAGTGTTTTTTTTGAAAGGGTAGAGCAATGTTTTGGGTCTAATGCTGGAACGAGAAGATGAGCTGTCATGATCGCGTCTGCAGAGGAAGCGAGCTTTATAAAGGGGAGAAGTTCAAGTTCTTCTAAGGCTTTTTTTGATTTGTGCACAATGGGGAGGTCTTCATGAGAATCAGTAGAAACATCCCCGTGACCTGGGAAATGTTTTAAAGTGGCGATGAGATGAGCTTTTTTATAGCCCTTTAGGGCGTGTGATCCAAAGGCAAGAACGGTGGCAGGTGTCTCTCCAAAGGAGCGTATTCCTATCACAGGATTTTGTGGATTGCTGTTAATATCGACAACAGGTGCTAAATTCATGGCCACATGCCATAACGACTAGGGTTTGATAGGAATGTCAAAAGCAAAAAAAGATGCAACATATGGGATCCCTATGCTATCTTTTAGCCATGGATCATCAAACTATTTATCTTAAAGATTATCGCGCTCCCACCTTTTTCATTGAAACGGTGGATCTTACATTTGACCTTTATGAAGAAGCAACTAAAGTCTCTTCTAAAATGAAGGTAAAACGATCTCAGGGGAAAAACGATCTTATTCTCAATGGAGAAGGGCTTAAACTCCTCTCTCTTCTCATTGATGGGAAGGAATGGGAATTTGATTTGGATGATAAAACACTTACCGTAAAAAATCCCCCAGAAACCTTTACTTTGGAAATCGAAAACGAAATCAACCCTAAAGAAAATACAGCTCTTGATGGACTTTATATGTCAGATGGGATGTTTTGTACTCAAAACGAACCCCAGGGATTTCGCCATATTACCTATTTTCTCGACCGTCCCGATGTCATGGCAAAATATACCACCACGATCATTGCAGATCAAAAATACCCCATCCTCCTCTCGAACGGAAATCTCATTAAAGAAGGGAAAAAAGGGGATCGCCATTTTGCTGTTTGGAATGACCCATTTCCGAAACCCACCTATCTTTTCGCCCTTGTTGCAGGGGATTTGGGATCTATTAAGGATCAGTTCGTCACCATGTCGGGGCGCACTGTAGACCTTCACATCTATTGTGAGAAAGGAAACGAACATCGACTCCACTTTGCGATGGAATCTCTGAAAAAAGCGATGCGTTGGGATGAAGAGGTTTTCGGCCTTGAATACGATCTCGATATTTTTAACGTGGTTGCTGTCAGCTCCTTTAATTTTGGAGCCATGGAAAACAAGGGACTGAATATTTTCAACATCAATGCCATCTTAGCTGACCAGGAAACTGCTACAGACCAAAATTTTATGAGGGTCGAACAGGTGGTCGCTCACGAATATTTTCATAACTGGACAGGGGATAGAGTCACTTGCCGCGATTGGTTCCAACTCACCCTTAAAGAAGGTTTGACTGTCTTTAGAGACCAGGAATTTTCCTCTGATCACAATTTCCGAGCCGTCAAACGAATTGAAGATGTCACTAAACTCCGCACCCTCCAATTTACAGAAGACCAAGGACCCACGGCGCACCCCATTCAACCCGACTCATATATTCAAGTGAATAACTTCTATACCTCGACAGTATACGATAAGGGCGCCGAGGTGATTCGGATGATCCATACCTTGCTCGGTAAAGAACTCTTCAGAAAGGGGATTGACACCTACTTCGCTCTTTTCGATGGACAAGCAGTCACTACTGAAGATTTTGTCCACGCAATGGAAGTTGCGTCGCATAAAGACCTCACTCAATTTAGAAAATGGTACCATAGAAAAGGGACTCCCATCATCAAAGCTTCTTGGAAAGAAGGAGTTCTCTCTATTGAACAAGAGGGAGATCCCCTCTATTTCCCCCTTAAGGTCAACGGAGATCTTTTGGAAATTTCTAAAAATCGGGAAACCTTTAAAATAGACCCCTCTCGACCTCCTTCCATCAATCAAAATTATACGGCGCCCGTTATCATTGATGCAGATTATTCAAAAGAAGAACTTCTTTTTCTGATGACCTCTGATAACGATCCCTTTAATCGATGGGATGCACATCAAGAAGTGATCACTCGGTTAATGCTGAAGAAAGAACTCGATCAGGCTTATATTCAAGCTTTTGGAAAGTTACTTGTAGATCCCTCTCTTTTTTCTAAAATGATCCTCTTGCCGAGCGAGGATGAGCTCGCTCTCAGGCAAACTGTCATTGACATTGATGGTAACTATTCCATTCGAGAGGCTCTTAAGAAAAAACTGGCCAAAGAGCATGAAAAAGAGCTCCTTGAAATTTATGAAAGCTCAAAAGAAGCCTACACCTATTCAAAAGAAGCAGTACAAAAACGAGAGCTTAAAAATGTCGCTCTTGCCTACCTTGCTAAACTCGGATGGGATGACCTTGTGTATAAACAATTTGTTGATGCCGATAATATGACAGATCGCTTTGCAGCCCTTAGCATTCTCTCTGACATGGATTCACCTCATAGAGAAAGGGCATTTAAAACGTTCTATGACGCCCATAAAAAAGATCCCCTTGTCATGTCAAAATATTTTGCCCTTCAAGGAAGTTCTACAGTCCCAGGCGCCCTAGACCGAATTCAAAAAGTGATGCAGGACCCTGCATTTGATATCAAAGTTCCCAATTATGTCAGGGCTTTGCTTGCCGGATTTACGGGCAATCACGTTCAATTCAATACACCTGAAGGATACGCCTTTATTGCAGACCAAATCCTCGTCCTTGATAAAATCAACCCTCAAGTCGCAGCTCGCATCGCCTATGCCTTTAGAAAATATGGCAAACTCGATCCAGCAAGGCAAAAGGTGATGGCTAAAGAGATGAAAAGGATTCTTGGAACCAAGGGACTTTCTGATCACACCTATGAAATTGTGTCTAAATCTCTTGGGACAGATAAAAGTGTATAGACCTGAGTTCTGCAGTCATCTTCCATCTTTGTAGGGTGGTGGTGAATAGATAGAATTCTTAAAGCATGGGACCTAATAAGGGTCTCGGTGAGCTCGGTGCTCTCGGTGGTAAATTTTCAAAATACTGGGACAGGGAATATTCTCATTGCAGAAGGATGGTTGGCATAGATGTCTCATCCATATATGTGATAAAAATAACCACCGAGCTCACCGAGACCCTTATTCAATTCCATGCTTAAAATTTTTTACCTATCCGCTACTATGCCATGAAAAGGTTGAGGAGGTTAAGAATATTTGTAAGTTCTATAGCGAAAAAGCATCAATGAAGACACAAGTCCCCAAATAAGGAGCGTACATCCCATCGGGATTGCGCTTTCTACGGGAAATAACACAACAAAAGATCCTGTAGCAAAAGCTAGGCAAAACTGAAGAGCTCCAAACATTGCCGAGGCTGCTCCCGCCATTTCAGGGAAAGGATCAAGAGCCCCTGCAGTCCCTCCACCCATAGCCATCGCACATCCAAAGCCAAAGATTCCCATGGGCAACGTAAAGCCAAGATCTGATAAACCAAATAAAAGATACCATCCCAACATTACGACTCCCGTTAAAGAGAGCAATAAACACCCCAGTAGGGTCGTATGCATGACTCCTATTTTTTCTATAATATGAGCACTTGCAAATGAACCAAAAAAATAGATCAGTCCAACAAATCCAAAATAGAAACCAAAATGTTGCATTTTGACCCCAAGATGTTCAATCAGAAGGTAGGGGGAAATCGAAAAAAAGGTAAAAAAACAGGCAATTCCTGCAGAGGAAGCCAATGTATAAGCTATAAAGAGGGGGTTTTTAAGCACTTTGCCATAGCGGTGAAAAAGAGCTCTATTCACTTTAATTCGATGCTCAGCTGGATGGGTTTCCTTAAGAAACCAGAGACAGTTGAAAAAAGTAAGAAGGCCAAAAAGAGTGAGTAGAACAAATGAAGCTTGCCAGTTGAAATAGTGAATTAAATATCCCCCAATCAGAGGGGCAAAAAGAGGGGAAAGACCAATAGCCCCATTTAAATAACTAAAAATCTGGCCGCTTTCCTTATTTTTTGAAATATCTCGGACATACGCAAAAGAGGCAACTAACATTCCGCACGAACCAAAAGCCTGAAAGGCACGGCAGATGATGAGCATTTCAATGTTGATCGAAAAAACAGCGATGAAAGAAAAGAGTGTAAAGAGTAGGGTTGAGATCAAAATCGTACGTCTTCTTCCAAATTCATCAGAAAGGGGACCTATAAAAAGTTGTCCAACACCCGAAACAATCATAAACACGCTGAGAGTGAGCTGTACAACTTCTTTTGTTGTATTGAAGAGAAAGACCATTTGAGGAACAACAGGAATGTAGAGATCCAGTGCGATGGCGAAGGCGACAACAAGGGGAGTAAGTAAAAGAATTTGTCTTATCATTGCAAAAAAGAGTTGAAACCGATAACATCCCCGCTCTAAGTTGGAGGATTTATGTACATTCTAGCCCTTTTGTTTTTTGCAATCAATGCGGTTTATGCGACCCCTGTGATGCACACCAATTTTGCTTATCGTTTTCTTGAGCAGTATTTTACGGGTTATACCCCTGAACAATCCAAAGAATTTATTTTGGGGGTGTTATATCCCGATGTTCAGTATTTACAAGTGATAGAAAGAGATAAAACCCATGAAGTGGGAATCCATCTCGAAGATGTTCTCATTGCGGAAACTCCCTTTAAAGCAGGTATGAAATTTCATTGTTTTATTGATGAAATGAGAGAGCGGTATATTCACGATACCTTCATTTATGCCCATCTGGAGCGGTTTCCTCAAGAAAATATCCACCTGTTTTTGAAACTGATTGAAGATGAAATGTTCTATAGTAATGATCGGGTTGAGCTTGCTAAACAATGCCTTGGAGATGTCATTGAAGAGGAATTTATGCATGGACTGCCTCTTCATACCATGCGCACTTGGCACCGAGTTCTATCCCAATATCTCAGCAACCCCCCTTGCACCATTTTAAGACGCCTCCGCTCATTTGGCCTAGGTATGTTTGGCGTAGATCCCGAAGAAATTGCTCTTTGGTCTCGCTCTTTATCTCAAATTGTGACAATGGTTGATTTTCAAAACTACACGCAAGGGCTCTTAGCTCTTTTTGAGCAAGAGATTGCTAAGAAATAAATGAGGTGTTAACAAGAGAGCATGCGTACCCTGTTCATCTTTTTTTTATTTCTCTCTTCACTCTGTTTTGGGGATAATTACCTCCCTTTAAAGGGGTATATTAGTTATGAAGATCTCCTCGGGGTACAGCAAATCTTAAATGCCTTGCGTGCACAAGAGACGAGTACTCTTGTTGTTGAGCTGAGCTCATCTTCAGGCAATTTAGAAGACACCTTTGATATTGCTAGGCAGATTCACGAACTTAAACAATCTAAATCACTTAAAGTGGTTGTCTTTATTGACGAAAGGGCGATTGGCCCTGCAGCGATGATTCCTCTACTCGCAGATGAACTTTATGTAACCCCTCTCTGTGTTTGGGGAGATATGAGTTACAATATCGACCCTTTTGTCAGTTTTGATGTTCTTAAAATGAAAGTAGTGAGTCTTATTACTGCAGAGAGCCCTCTCAATCAAATTGCCCAGGCGATGATTGACCCCAGCGTGCAAATTGCTGGGCTGCAAGAAACCGCAGGGGGGCCGCTTATTTTAAATACCCAGCAAATGACACAACTTGGACTTGTGTCACAAATTTTGGATGAAGGACAATTTCATCAAAAATATCCCTCTCTTGAAGATGACATGCAAAGCATCCTGACTCCAAGCAGCTTACGAAAGGAAATGGAAGAGTATATCAGGGTGTATCCTGTTGGAGTTAATCTAGTAGGCTATCTCGATATAGGAAATAAGGAACCTATTTCTGAAACCACCTATCTTTATGTGAAATATGCGCTAGAAGAATATGTGAAAAAATCGGTCTCTTGCATTTTACTTCATCTCGATTCCCCGGGTGGGGAAATCCTATCTGCACTTAAAATTGCATCACTTTTACAAACAGTCGATCTTGTTCATCATATTCCTGTCATTTGCTTTATCGATAAAATGGCCCTTTCTTCAGGGGCCCTCATCGCTTATTCATGCAGGTTTATTGGAGCTAGCACCCTTGCGGTCATGGGGGCTACAGAACATGGAGAAGCTCCTCCAGATGGTTCTATGGGCCAAGCTAAAGAAAGAGTCATTACAGCACTTTGTAATGAAATAGGGGCTTTAGCTAGTTTTTATGGAAGAAATGCTGCAGTTGCTGAAGCGATGATCGATCCCAATATTGTCTTGGTTTTGAGAGATGGCGCTATCTTAGATCTAAAACCCGATCAAGCATTAGAAAGAAATGATGTGGTGCTGTCTGATCGTTTAGCTCTTTTTACTCTGCATGGACAAGAACTCTTTGAGTTTGGGGTTGCCCAATTTGTGCTCCAACCCGAACTTTTAAAAGAAATAACCCAAGATCAATTGGATCTAGGGAGGTGGCCTGCATCTTATGAACTTGCTTTTCAACAACCCTACCTTAAAGACATCCCCAATGCTCAAATCACCGCTTATTCAAACCCCAAAATAGAGATCTATGCTGTTCTTACTAACCCCCTTATTTTCGCTCTCTTGATAATAGGCCTTTTTTTAGGAATGTATATTGAGATGCATACTCCAGGATTTGGGATAGCAGGGATCGTTGCAATGGCCTGTCTTGGAACTCTTGTAGGTCTTAATTTCATCTTACATACCGTAGGATGGATAGAGATTATTATGCTCATTTCTGGAATCTTATGTCTTTTAATCGATATCTTTTTAGCTTCTGGACTTGGGGTAGTCGGTATATTGGGAATGGGATTGACTCTACTCGGACTTCTCGCTATGATGTTGCCAGGTCTTGAAAGAATAGAGCTTCTGAATATCGATTCGTTTGTTCTTTTTTTCAATGTCATTATTTATAGGACGATTTGTTTTGTTGCGGCGCTTGTCTTAACTGTTGTTGGGATTATCGCTCTTTCAACATGGAAACCTGAAAGGTTTACGCCTCTAAGTAAATTAGTCATAAGAAAAGAAAAAGAAGACAACTAATGTTCATTTATTTTGGTATCGCCCTTTTAGGACTGTGCCTAATCTACCTTGAATTTTTTATGCCAGGGATGATTATTGGGACTATTGGAGCCTTTTTAATTCTCTCCTCTATCCTGCTCCTAGGAATGGGGGATCTTCCCCTCCCTTATTTTATTCTTTTTCTGACCATTCTCCTTATTTTGATTATAGTGACCTTGAAGATGGGATTTTCTAAAACCAAAAAGACCATTAGATTGAGCTCAGATCAGTCGGGGTTTGTCGCTTCTTCTTTTGATCAAACATTGAT
Source organism: Simkaniaceae bacterium (assembly GCA_018062315.1). Classification (GTDB taxonomy): domain Bacteria; phylum Chlamydiota; class Chlamydiia; order Chlamydiales; family Simkaniaceae; genus JAGOSM01. The sequence continues at coordinate 53,382 of JAGOSM010000004.1, forward strand.
AGGAAAGAAAGGGATTGCACTTTCCGATTTAAAACCCTCTGGACATATCCAAATACAAAACGACTCTTTTCAGGCCATTTCTGAATCGCTATATATCCCCAAAGGAACTCCTATTATTGTAATAGGGGGTAGGGGATCCTACTTAATTGTAAAGGAAACGAATTTATGATGACCTATATTGGTATAGCCATTGCGCTTGCTTTTTTCTTATTATTTATCACCATCGGATCGATGGTGAGCCTTTGGTTTCAAGCCTTTGTTTCAGGAACTCCCATTAAATTTTCTAATATTATCGGCATGAGCCTTCGAAAAATTCCCTCTCGCCTGATTGTCAGTGCTCGCATCGCCTCTTATAAGGCGGGACTTAAAAACATTGCTGTCGATGATCTTGAAACACACTACCTTGCAGGTGGTCATGTTTTAGATGTGGTTAATGCGATGATTATTGCAGACAAGGCTAATATCCCTCTAACCTGGAGGCAGGCAACTGCAATCGATCTTGCTGGGAGAAATATTTTAGATGCGGTCAGAACTTCGGTAAATCCCAAGGTAATCGACTGTCCTTCTCCTGCCCCTGAAAGTTATATTACAGCTGTTGCGAAAGATGGGGTACAGCTTCTTTGTAGAGCACGAGTGACTGTAAGGACAAATATTAATCAACTCGTTGGGGGCGCTACAGAAGAAACGGTGATTGCCCGTGTAGGGGAGGGGATTGTCAATGCTATTGGGCAATCGGCTACCCACTCGGATGTTCTTGCATCGCCTCAAATGATTAGCCAACTGGTGCTAGGTAGGGGATTAGATGCCCAGACAGCCTTTGAAATTCTATCGATTGATATTGCAGATATTTCTGTTGGAGAGAATATCGGAGCTAAACTCAAAGCAGCTAAGGCCGAATCAGATAAACAAATAGCTCAAGCAGAAGCAGAAAAACGAAGAGCGATGGCAGTGGCTCTTGAGCAAGAGAATTTAGCGAAAATTCGAGAATCAGAAGCGCAAGTTCCCCTTGCCCTTTGTGAGGCATTTAGAAGTGGTCACCTCGGCATCCTCGATTACTATAAATTTCAAAATATTCAAGCAGATACTAAAATGCGCGACTCTATTTCAAAGGACGGGATCAAATGAAGTTTCCTCAAAAACCGGACGATCAAAGAGAAAAAAAACTCAAAGAACACCCCCTATCTACCCTAGAGGAGAATGCTGCAAAGAAAAAAATGATCATCTACGCTGCTCTTTTAGAACCCCGTTATCAAGATGAAGGGTTTATATGGAAGCCATTTTAGGTCACTGGGTTCCTCCACTCTATTTTAATCGGGATTCAGACAGGTTTACTCGAAAAACTATCGGGATTTATGAATCAGATGGACAGGTTCGCTTCGATAAGGACAATCCTACTGAGCCATTTAAAATGGAATCCCTATTTGATAAAGTCACTCAAAATTTTTATTTGGTTCAAAACCCTCTAGTTCTAAGATTTAAGAGTTTTCTTCTTCTCACTCTGGGAGTTCCTCTTCATTTCATCGGAACCCTCATATGGAATGTGGCTAAACTTTCTTTAGAACTTATCAAATTTCTCTTCAGAAAAGTGAATTTAGCAAAAATAAAAGAACATTTTCACAATTGTAGGAGAGCTCCTTACTACGCTCTCGGGTGTGAAATGGCCGCAATCACTGCTTTATTGACATTTTCAGGAGATCCTACCCCTCTTTATAGGGCGCATGCGATCTTTGCTGAAATAGAAAAGAAATGGAATCACGACCTTCCCCGTCAGAAAGATGCTATCCGTCATTTCGGGGAACTAGGGCAGGAGACAAAGACGTTCTTTATGGCCTACTGCTTTCAGCCACTAGGAAGCTCCTCCTCTCCTCGCTATTATGTTGTCTGATTGTCTTCGGGAAATTCAAGGGTGGTAAGTTGTCTGACATCGAGCTGCGATTCAGAAAGAAGGATGCGCCGATCTCCTACTTCAACTAGGTAGAGCAGGGTTTTTGGGCTAATCGGACGTGTTTCTAAAATTTTAATCATCTTATGGTGATTCATTTGATTTAAACGACCATGATTCATCTTCTTAAATAACCAGATACAAAATGCTATAAAAACGAGCATTGAAAGAAGGACAAGCATAGTTTTCATAAACATAGCTTCGTAGGTCACTTCGGGATCTTGGAAAGGGGATTGAGCTGGTGGTGTAGCTGCTGGAGGGGCTTTCTTCATCTCTTCTGTTTTCATAGGGGGCTTAACGGGAGGTTGAGATGGCTGATCTGTCGAGATGGGA
>JAGOSM010000032.1 GCA_018062315.1 Simkaniaceae bacterium
ATTCATTTCTTTGGAGAGGATCCCTTTGAGCATCGATTCATAAGTATGCCTCCTTTGCCCTCCAGAAGTGATTTCTGTGCCAGCACAGAGGAGGTCAAATGTGTTAGTGAGGTCTTTATTTTCATCATTTGGGTAGGCATAAAAGGGGCGCTTTATCGTTTTCCAATCTGTAATAAAGATGAGGTCAGTGCCAAAGGTTTCAGATGCATAGCGGCAGAGTTCTCTTTCGGCGCTCGGGCTGAGGTCGGGTTCATGTCGTTCATCAATCCCCGTTCTTTGATAGTAAAGTTCCTGAGCTTCTTGAAAAGTCAGTCTTGGGAAGGGGACCTCTTCTGGGGCTTTAATGATGGTACCACCAAGAGTTTGAATGTCTGCAGCAACATGTTGATGAAGGTGTTTAACGATAAATTTAATGCAGTTTTCCTGGACATCGAGAATTTCAGTCCAGTGGCTAAAAAATCCCATCTCAAACTCAAATTGTTTTCCTTCGGTGAGGTGGCGCGGGGTGTTGGAATTTTCTGCGCGGAAAAAGGGCATGAGGGCAAAGACCCGTTCATTCACTCCTACCATGATTTGTTTGTAGAGCTGGCTACTTTGAGCGAGAGTTGCAGTGTGTCCAAAATAATCGACCGTAAAAAACTCGGATCCCCCTTCAGAAGAAGCTCCAATCAGATTGGGGGCAAAATACTCAGTAGCTCCTATGTGATCATGCATAAAAAGGCGGTAGGCGTGTGCAATTTCTCCCTGTATTTTGAATACGGCTTGAATTTGCCGATTTCTGAGAGAGATGGGTCTGTGATCGAGGATGAAGTCGAGGTCACTGGGGATCACCGGTTTATAATATTCAACAGGGGAGATCGCTTCAATCGGCACTTCCACCTCAATAGAAGGGTTCACGATTTCTACCCCAAGATCTCCTTGAGACGTGGCAACCACTTTTCCGTGAATTGTGAGAATGGTGCCGGGCTGAAGGTGGGCAATTTTTTCATATTCGCTTTTATCTTGGATGACAACCTGAAGAAAACCGGTTCGGTCCCTTAGGATGAGGAAGTTGAGTTTCCCAAAGGCTCTGAGATTATTTAACCACCCGCGAACGGTAACAGGGGCATTTAAAAACTGAGGAAGTGATGTTGCCAATACTCTTTTCATAGAGAAAAGGATATAGGATTTGAAGATTTCTGTATATGGCTTTAATGCGTGGTTGTATATAATTCAATTTAATGATAATTATTAAATAAAAAGAGATTTTTATATGAATCCAATTTCTCCATCTTCAATGAATGTAAATTATAATCAGGAAAATCCTGTTACCTATCAAGAGGCGCTACTCTCTTGGACTAACGTCAATGCCGATATATGTGGCACCCCTGGGGGCGGGGGGCCTAATTTGCAGACAATTTTAAACTCAACCCCTGTAAACATGTCTCAGTTAACGACAATTTTACATGCGATTTGTGGTGGTGGTGGTGATAAAAATCTAGGGAATTTAGACAACCTGATCAGCTATGCTCAATTTCAGCCTTCTTTTTCTCAAGGGGGGGTAAATGCCGGTTTGGGGCAACAAATAGAATTTCTTGGGAATTATAGTGATGCTATTAAGGGTGCGCTGAATCCTGATAATCCTGAGCCAGTTGCGCAAACAGACCAGACATTGCTGTGGAGTGCACAGGATATGTTGAGGGTTTGGGATCAAATGCCTCAGGAGCTTCCAAACAACTAGCGCGGGTGCATACGAAAGGTGGCAAGGGCGGTACATTTGAGGACATCTGCCAGGATAAAGGGAATCACTCCAAGGGCAATCGCTTGAGAGATCCCTGTGAAGAAGCTGAGCTGGATTGCGCCAAAAATATAGGTGGTTAGGATGGCAAGCAGAAGGGGAATTAGCCTTTTTGAGAACGAGGTTCCATAGAGGTGTCCCACGATGAGGGTGCTGAAAAGGTAAGAAAGAAGGTAGCCTCCTCGTGGACCTAAAAGTACAGGAAGCCCGGAGCCTCCCAAAGCGAAAACGGGAAGCCCGCATGCGCCTTCAATGAGGAAAAGGAGGACGGATGCAAAAGCGAGTCTCGGTCCCATGAGGATTGCCAGGAGCATGGGTGCTTGAGGTCCCAAGGTAAAAGGGATCATGGTAAAGGGAAGGGGAATGGAAATCCATGAAGCCATAGCCATGATACATGAGCCAAGCACAACTAAAAGGACTTGAGTAAGGGGCGTTCTTTGGGTTAAGGCAAGCGTAATCATGCTTAAAGAGCATACGTAAATTTTTCTTTTGTTTAAAGGGGTATTTTCGTACCTTTTGCGCATGATGAAATGGCTTCTTTTCTTTTGGCCGCTTCTCCTTTTGGCAGAGCCTAAAGCTGAGGAATCTGGTAGATCCAAACATGAAGTGGTCCATCTTATTGCAAAATATCTCAAAAAAGATGTTCTTTTAGACAAATTCTTAAAAATGCATCCAGAAAAATGTGAAATCACTAGTCATCAAGGCGATGTGGAGCATGCCCTTCATTTTGGAAGTCCCATTCCCTTAAAAAAGAGAGAGGGCCCCTTTCGAGTCGCTCTAGATCCCGGTCATTTTGGGGGAAAGTATGCAAGGTTAGAGCAAAAATGGGTAATTATTGACAATGTTTCTCTTCAGGAAGGGGATTTGACTTTGAAAACGGCCCTCCTTCTTAAAGAAAAGCTCGAAAAAGTGGGAATTTCTGTTTTTTTAACAAGGTCAGAAGAAGGGAAAGGGGCTATTGATGAAGAATTTAAGGGGGATGATTTTAAGTCTTTTAATGCAAAAGATTTAAGGAAAAGAGCTGAGATTGTCAATGCCTTTGATCCCGATTTAACACTGATGATTCATTACGATGTGCATTCAGCAAAGGGAAATGTGTATCAGAGTAATCCTGAAAATTACTGTTTAGCCTTTGTCCCGGGGGCCTTTTGCCGGGGGGATCTTGAAACTCCCGAAGATAGAGAGCATCTTTATAGGCTCCTTGCCACAGATGATCTGAAACATTCGGTAGCACTCAGTCAGCTTTTGATTAACCACTTGGGAGCCAAGCTCGGGGTCCCTATTAAAAGTAATGAACATTATATGAGTAAGGTATGTAAACGGGTAGGAAAAGGGGTTTATGCCAGGAACCTTGCAATGACTAGGCTCGTCAAGGGACCTTTGGCGTATGTTGAGGTTCTTTGTCAGGACTGTACTACAGAGGTAGCAAGGTTAAAAGATGGCTCGAGGCTAGTTGAAGTTGCAGATGCTTTATTTGAGGGAATTCTCAAATGGAGGACTCAGGTTACCATCCACTAATTTTACCACAAACCAACTCTTCACATATATCTTTTATTGAGATATAATTTTCCCCATGCGAGGCAAATGGGGTTCATCCTTAGGTTTTATTCTAGCTTCTTCTGGTGCGGCTGTAGGTCTCGGGAATATCCAAAGATTTCCCTATATTACAGCAGAGCACGGAGGGGCCGCTTTTATTCTTCTTTACCTAGCTTGCGTAGTGCTTCTGGCCCTGCCCCTGATGCTCGTTGAATTTGCGATAGGAAGACACACCCAGAGAAACCCAGTCTGTGCCATTGAGAAGATTAAACCCAATAGCCCATGGAAGTGGGTGGGTGTTCTCGGGATTTTCACCGCATTTTTCATCTTAAGCTACTATTCCGTCATGGGGGGATGGACGATTAGTTATATTTTTGATGCAAAAACCCCTTCTTCATTAAATACGATCACTTACATGGCCCTATTTTTAACGCTTTGCGCTGCTATTGTCAGCCAGGGAGTACATAAAGGAATCGAAAGGGCAAGTAAAATTTTAATGCCTCTTCTTCTTTTAATTCTCGTGATTTTAGTTGTTCACTCGCTCATGTTAGAGGGGAGTGAAGTGGGGCTTGCTTATTACCTCAAACCCGACTTCAGCGAGCTAGATGCTAAGGCTTTCTTATATGCTTTATCTCAAGCGTTTTTCTCTCTTTGCATTGGGGAGGCGGTTTTAGTGACTTATGGAAGTTATGCAAGTAAAGGGGAGAATCTCCTGGCTTCAGCTGGGTATATTGCTCTTTTTGATACTGTGGTGGCAATTTTAGCTGGATTGATGATTTTTCCCGCTCTTTTTGCCTTTAATGTAGCCCCTACTTCGGGTATTACACTCACATTTGAAGTCCTTCCCAAGCTGTTTGCTGTCATTCCCTATGGTGCTGTATTTAATGTTCTCTTTTTTGTTTTGCTCGGATTTGCTGCGCTGACAACCGGCATTGCCTTACTTGAAATTCCTGTGATTTACCTCATCGATGCACGGGGCTGGAAAAGAATGAAAGCTACTTTCAGTGTGGTTGTGTGTGCCTTTATTGTAGGACTTCCTTCCGGACTCTCGATGACATTTTATGCGATGATGGATTTTATCTGGGGTGGTCTCGCCATGATTATTGGAGGGGGCTTACTCGCTATCTTTACTGGGTGGGTTTGGGGAGCTAAAAATGCCGCAAAAGAATTAGAACACGGGGCCCCTCGTTTTGCATCGATTAGCAAGATCTGGGGAGTATTAATTAAATTTGTCGCACCTCTTCTTATCGGAGCAATTCTCCTTTCATTTTTTTTCTAATTTAGGTATCTTTCAGCTATGTTTGATCGATTTGTAGACTGGACAATGAGGTGGGGAATGCCTCTTGTTTCTGTATATCATCTCATTACTGGGAGCATTTTTTTAAATACTGTTCATCAGGATGCGGTGGGCTTCGAGCGGGTAGGTAATTTTTTGCTGGCCCCTACGCAATACCTCCTTGCAGGAAAAACACTGGTAGATGGGGAACTCTCTCTCCGTTTTGAATATAAAGATCCTTCCTTCATGACTAAGACAGTGACATCTCTGATCTCTCTCCCTATCTCTTTGCCTCTTGGATCTGTTTGCAAGGGGATTGGGTATCTTTCTCCCTTAACGCGGATGCACCATAAGGCTATTGCCGAGGCGCGATCATCCCAGTATTCCATTTCTAATGCAGCTTTATATGAGGCTCTTGGATTCCGTGTTAATCGGTTTCAAGAGAGTGACTCGATTCCTCCTCCTCTCCATGTAAGACGTCCTGGCGATGAATGTTATATGGATGAAGAAAAAGAAGCTTTAAAAGAAGTGATTCGTCTTCTTTCTATTCATGAAATCCCATTTTGGGTAGATTGTGGAGCCCTTTTAGGAGCTTATCGGTACGGGGGAGTTATTCCTTGGGATGTCGATATTGATATTGCAGTTTTGCAACCCGATTCCAAGAATGTTAAAAGGGTCCTTAGGGCACTTGACCCCGCTAGATTTGAAATACAAGATTGGTCAAGTCGAGATAAACCCAACACCTATCTCAAAGTATACATTAGAAAAACAGGGCGATTAATCGATATCTATCATTTTCGTATCGATCAGGAACGGCGCCTATTTCAAAATATTGTTTCCAATATTGACTGTATGTTTCTCCCTTATTATTGGGTTGAAAGAGAGAGTAGATACACGAAACCCATTCCCATCGACTATGTTTTTCCTTTAAAAAAGGGATATTTTGATGGTATTGAAGTGCCTGTGCCGAATCAGGTCGTAAAGTACCTCCAAAATCAATATGGAGAAAATCTAGCTCCTTGTAAAGTCTACGATGAGAAAACGGGGCGGTATGAAAGAGACCTTTCCCATCCCTATTGGAAATTTCCCTACGCTCAGTAGAAAATGACTTGAAAAATTTCTTATAAATTCCTTAACATACTGCCCTCAGAATCATTTAAAGGGGAAGATATGAGAGTATGGATTGTTCTTTGTTTAGCTTCGTGTCATCTTTTTGGAAAATACATTGACCCCTTGGTGATGAGGGATCTCGTTGAGCGGTATAATGACACCGACAGCGATGCGATGTTAGTGATGCAGGATGGCACACCTATCCTTCAACTCGGTAAAATAGATGTGCCCTTTGAAACGATGTCCATTACGAAATCCATGGTAGGGCTTGCCATTGGAATTTTGATAGATCAAGGAAAAATTCCCTCGATTAATACCCCTGTCTCTTTCTTTTTCCCCGAATGGAATGCCCCTTTAAAATGTGATGTGACGATCAAACACCTTTTAAGTCATACTGCAGGTATCGAGTCTTACCGCACTCTTGAGGAGGCTTATCTTATTCCCGATCATCTTCAATCTGCATTAGATTCCAACATCATCGATCCTCCAGGAACTCGTTTTGCTTATAGCCAGAAAGGGGTTAACCTCCTTTCGGGTATTGTGGAGAAGATTACAGGAGAACCCCTCGATGTGTTTGTTGAAAAGATGATTTTTGACCCCTTAGGTATTGGGAAAGATTACTATTGGAATCGAGATTTTGCTGGACATACCATCGGAATGTATGGTCTAGAGATGAGCGCTGAGCATTTAGCAAAAATTGGTCAGCTAATGCTCAATGAGGGAATGTGGAATGGAGAGCGTATTATTTCTGCCGAATGGGTCCAGTTATCGATGATCCCCTCTCAATCACACCATGTTTCATGTGGACTTTTATGGTGGCTCGACAGAGAACATAAAGTTTCTTGGCCGCAAGAGCTCATTCGAGAATATCGACTTCATGGGATGGATGAAGGGATTGTCTCTCGTTTAGAACAAGTAGGCCCTGAAGGGATGATTTTAAATGACCATAATTTACTCCGTCTTCTCGGTTCAAGGGAATTTTATGAGCGCTTTATGGATCAGATCGAAGAAAATAACCTCAAACGGTTTGATCTCAAATTAGGAGAAGTTAGGGGAGCTAGAGCTGAGGGATACCTCGGACAATATATCCTCATTATTCCGAAGCACAAAATTGTCGCGGTAAGACTCATCAAATTTGGGAAAGTGGCAGAAGGGGTTTGTGATTATTTCAAAGATTTCATTGATCTTGTACATAAATTAGTGAACGAATCTCAGTGAAAAAAGGTGACAGGGCTTTTTTTGATAGTTTGCGCGATTTAGGGCCCTATTTTATCGGCGAGGGAGAAGAGGTGGTAAGGGCTCTTTTCAAAAGTCAGATTGAAATTAAATCCCTCCTCATGGAAGAGAGGTATCTCGATAAATTTTCTATTCCCCCTCATGTCGAGGTACATCTCTCAACAAGGGAAGAACTTCAGAACATTAAAGGTTATGCCATGCATCAGGGAATCATGGCTCTTGGAGTGAAGCCCCCCAACGTCCCTGTAGAGCAAATGAATGGGGCTGCGGTTGTTTTAAATGGACTTGTGAATGCAGAAAATGTGGGGGCAGTTATCCGGAATGCGGTTGCCTTTGGAATAGAGAATCTCATTGTAGATGAGCACACTTCTCCTCCCTATTTGCGCCGTTCGATTAAAGTGTCTAGGGGGGCTCTTTTCCACATGAAAGTACATACTACGACAGATCTCCCCGGATTGCTTAAAACGCAACAGGGGATTGCAACTTACCTAGGAGAAGGAGCAATTCCCCTTCAAGAGGCTTCATTCCCAGAGAATCCTTATTTTGTCTTTGGAAGGGAAGGTTCAGGGATCGATCAGGATGTGCTCTTAAACTGTGTTCTTCGAGTCAAAATCCCAATAGATCCCATCATTGATAGTTTAAACGTTGCTGTTGCTTCAGGTATTGTTCTATACAAAATAAATGAATACAGCAATCCAAAGGGTAATCGGAATCAGTAGATCTAAATAGAAAATAGGTCCTGCATTACCCATACTAAAATTTTTGCGTTTGATCATATCCGTCGCATGGGTATAGGCAGCGCCAAAAAGAAAGACGGTAATGGCTAAAATCGCTCCCAGCCAAACACTTTCGAAAAAATAACTCATCACCCCAAGTACCCCATAGCTTAAAAGAGCAAAAGAAACTTCTTGTTGAAAGGGGCCTGATTTCCATCCAAAAAATTTAGCAACATCCGCTGAGTAGAAAAAATGGCCAATAAAAGCCCATATTCCTTGTACCCCGACCGAAAGAAGGAGCAGGTACCGAATGAGCTCATAGGTAAATGAGCTATGAACATAATGGGAATTAATAAAAGCACAAATAAATGAAGCAATGAAGAGCACAATGGGGACTATAGACATAAAAATCTCCTTTCTTTATTAGGTAAGGGGTTCTTGTATTAATTTCAAGAAGGGACCTCATGTTTTTTAAATATGTTATTTTATGCGCCCTCTTTACTTTGCAAATAGGGATGGCTTCTTCAGAGAGCGATCAGGATGAATGGAACTATTCTCTTGCGATTCAGGCTGCGACGTGGGGAAGCCCCCTTGTGACCATGTATGGACTGAGGTACCGGGATGCACTTGGACCCAATGCTAAGGCAAAACCTAATGCCATTTGGAAAATGGAGGATGTTTCTTCTCCAGCTCTTGCCCTAGAATCGGGATATACAGCTCCTAATGTCAATGTAATCTATGGATTTGGATTTATTGATCTCAGAAATGAGCCTGTTATTTTGGAGGTCCCTAATTCGAACGGACGCTATTACATGGTAGAAATGGTCGATATGTGGACAAATGCTTTTGCTTATGCAGGGGGAGTTGCCACAGGTTATGAAGGGGGGAAATTTCTTTTAGTAGGGCCTGCTTGGAAAGGAGAGGTTCCTCCTGGTTTTGTCCGTATAGAGTGTCCAACGCCGTGGATTTTATTGCAGCCGAGGGTGCATGTGTATGTGGAACAGAAAGAAGATCTTGAAGGGGCAAAGGCCATTCTCAATGCCATTCAGGTTACCCCATTATCGGTATATCAAGGATCTGGAGCGTCTAAACAAGCCCCTTACATCACAGATGTCCCTGATCCTCTTCAGTTTTGGAAAATTTTATCCCTTGCTATGAATGAAAATCCCCCTCCACAAGCGGAGCTTACTGCGCTTCTTCCTTTATTTAAACCTTTAGGGATTGTATTTGGAGAAGTATGGGATGAAAGCAAAGTTTCTCCTTCCGTGAGAAAAGCGATGGCCCTTGCTGCCGCAGATATTGAGAATATGTTATCTCAGCTCTCCTGTGGAACCATGTATCGAGGTGCTTTGATTCCCCCTCCGACCGTGGGGAATTTTGGGACCGATTATAAAACCCGGGCGGTGATGGGAAGAATGGATCTTACAGTAAATATTCCACAAGAGTCAGTGGTGTGGTTATATTTACAAGATACGAAACAGGAACCTCTTAAAGGGGATAGGGCGTATACGTTGACTTTTAAAGAAGAGCCCCCTTTTTACCAGCCTGGTTTTTGGTCAATTACGTTATATAGCCGGGAGAAGGGGTATCCTATTCCGAACCCCTTGAATCGGTATATGATTGGCAGTGATTCCTCCCAGCTTAAAAAAAACAAAGATGGGTCGTTAACAATCTATCTGCAGAAGGAAAATCCTGGTGTAGACAAAGAATCGAATTGGTTGCCAACGCCTGAGGGACCATTTTATCTTATTGGGCGAGTGTATGCTCCAGATCCTAAGTTAATTCAATTACTCAGTGATACTTGGGGATGGCAACTCCCTCCTATTTTACCCAAAGGAACCTATCCATGATAAAGCGGTTATTTTTACTTTGTTTTATGACGGTACATTTAGGGGGGCAAACAGCTGAAGAAAAATGGAACTATACGCTAGCTCTTCAAGCGGCTACCTGGGGAGCGCCTCTTGTGATGATGTACACACTGCGGTATCACGACGTGCTCAGTGCTGATGCAAAAAATAGTCCCAATTCTTTACTCAGAATCCCTCAGGTGATCGATCCTCAGTCTACACGGCGCATCCTCTATCCTTCTCCTAATGTCAATGTGATTTATGGCTTTGGTTTTATGGATTTAAGGCAAGAGCCTGTTGTGGTAGAAGTCCCCGATTCAAATGGTTTATATTACATGGTAGAAATTGTGGATATGTGGGGAAATTCGTTTGCTTACATTGGGGGAAAAAAGACCGGATATAAGGGGGGTAAATTCTTATTAGTAAGCCCTTCTTGGGAAGGAACTGTTCCTGAGGGGATGAATAGAATTACCTGTGCGACTCCCTGGGTATTTTTACAACCTAGAGTTCATGCCTATATCCACCAAACTCTGAATGAGTCAAAGGCGTTTGATGTGCTTCAAAATATTCAGGTGATGGGGCTTTCTTCTTTTCTTGGATCTGATCCTCTGCCGACTCCTGAGTACAATTATCCAGCCCCCGTGAGAATAGATCCCTCTCTTTCTGTGAGTGCCCTTAATTTTAAAAATCCCATGCAGTTTTGGGATATTTTGATGCGGGCTATGGTCGAAAATCCACCACCACAGGATCAAATTGATGCCCTATTACCCATGTTTGCTCCACTAGGACTGCAATTTGGAAGTCTATGGAGTGAGGAAGGGTTATCGAGAGAGGTTCTTGAAGCGATGAAACAAGCGGTGCTCAATATAGGGGGAATTCTCGATCATTTGCCAATCGGGACGGACAGGCAGGGAGTGAACATTTCTCCTGCTTCAATGGGGAATTTTGGGACAAACTATGAGGATAGGGCTGTGGTGATGAGGAATGGACTGACTGCTAATACTCCTCAAGAGGCGATTTATTGGGTTTGGTTTAGAGATAGCCAGGAGGGGACCTTTAATGGATCTTCTCGGTATACGATCACGTTTGCAAAAGAGCCTGCTTTTATTTCTCCCGGTTTTTGGTCTCTCACGATGTATAATAATGACACGAGTTACTTAGTTCCCAATGTGATCAGTAGGTATATGATTGGAAGTGATACTAAGGGACTTAAAAAAAATCGGGATGGGTCACTCACGATTTATGTCCAACCGACAAGCCCAGGGAAAGAGAAAGAGTCAAATTGGCTCCCTTCTGTGGAAGGGGGATTTTATATCATCGGAAGGGTATACGCTCCTGCTCCTGAGGTGGTAGAAATTATCACAAAACAAGAAGTCGAACGATTACCGCCTCTTATTTTGCAAAAATAGAAGGATATAGATATCCTTCTCTAGGAATATGATAAGAAAAAAAGGAATCCTACTCGTCAATTTAGGAACTCCCGACTCTTCACACCCCCCTGATGTAAAAAAATATCTTTCTGAATTTTTATGTGATCCGCGAGTCATTGAGCTCAAAACTCCTTGGAGACAGGCTCTTGTTAGAGGGGTCATTATCCCTAAGAGATATCGCAGCTCAGCCAAAATGTACGAAGAGATCTGGATGAAAGAAGGATCCCCTCTTTTATTTTACAGTCAGAAAATGAAGGAGTCTCTCCAGAAAGAAATGGGGGAGGAGTATCAGGTAGAGCTTGCAATGAGGTATCAAACTCCTTCCATTAAAGGGGCTCTACAGTCTTTAAAAAGTTGTCAAACGATCACGGTTATCCCCCTTTTTCCTCAATATGCAGGAGCGACAACAGGATCTGTCCATGAGGCTGTCATGAAAGAAGTGTCATCTTGGAAAGTCATTCCTGAGATGCGCTTTATTCAAAGCTATCCCACATTACAACCTATGATCGAAGCTTTTGCAGAAAGGGGAAGAGGGTGTCATATTTCTTCTTTTGACGAGGTCATCATGAGCTTTCATGGACTTCCCATTTCGGCTGATTACGAAGGGAGGTATTCCTCTGAATGTTTGAAAACAGCGGAAGCTCTCGCTTCTACTTTGGGACTTACTCAATATCATCTATCTTTCCAATCGAGGCTCGGAAATAAACCATGGCTTAGGCCCTATACAAGTGAACTCATCGCTTCTTTAAAGGGGAAAAAAATCTTAGTATTTTGTCCCGCTTTTGTGGCGGACTGTTTAGAGACACTGTATGAAATAGGAATAGAATATGCCTCTGAAGGAGATGTGACTTTAGTTCCCTCTCTCAATGATCACCCACTGTGGATTCAAGGACTTAAGGCTCTTATATGATTCAAGCAAATGAATTGTCCCTTTCTTATGGGACACAAGTGATTTTTGATAAGGCTTCGTTTAGTCTCCAGAGTGGAGAGAAATGTGGCCTTATTGGTCGAAATGGCTCTGGAAAATCGACACTTTTTAAATTGATTACTGGAGAGGAAGCGGCTGATGGGGGGAGAATTATCCTGCCAAAAGGGTATCAAATCGGAGTATTGCAACAACATATCCGTTTTACAAAACCGACCCTCCTCGAAGAAACGGCTTTAGGATTGAGGGAAGATGAAAAAGATTGCCTTTATAAAGCAGAGGAGATGCTCTTTGGTCTCGGATTTAATAAAGAGGCAATGGAGATGTCCCCTCATGATCTTTCAGGGGGATATCAACTGAGAGTGCAACTTGCAAAGGTATTAATATCAGAGCCTGACTGCCTTCTTTTAGATGAACCTACGAATTATTTGGATATCCTCTCTATTCGATTTTTATCTCGATTTCTTGCCAATTGGAAGGGGGAAATGATTTTGATTTCCCATGATTTACAGTTTCTCGATGCGACTACAACGCATATGATGGGTGTGATTCGTCAGAAGGTGCAAAAAATTAAGGGAAAGAGCACAGATCTTTTTGAACTGATCGCAAGTGATGAATTACAGTATGAGGCAACGCGTCAAAATCTCGAGAAAAAGAAAGCTCATCTTCAATCATTTATTGATAGATTTGGGGCAAAAGCTTCAAAGGCGACTCAAGCTCAATCAAAGCAAAAGATGATCGATCGGTTGCCCATTTTAGATGAGCTCAAAGCGATGCATCAGCTCAATTTTAAATTTCACGAACTCCCTTTTATGGGGAAGAAGATGTTAGACGCAAGAGATCTGTTTTTTTCCTATGATAAAAAAAAGACGCTGATTGAAAAATGTTCTCTTGTAATTGAAAAGAAAGACCGGATTGCGATCATTGGGAAAAATGGATACGGAAAGTCTACTTTTTTAAAGCTCCTTACGAAAGAGCTTTTGCCTGATAAAGGAGAGGTTGACTGGGCAGAAGCTACTAAAATTGGTTATTTTGGCCAGACAACTATCGATCGGTTAGATCCCAAGAAGTGCATTGAAGAGGAAATTTCTTCTGCAAATACCACTATGCGGTTTAATGAGGTGAGGGGCATTTGCGGCCTCATGATGTTTAGTGGGGATGCTGCCAAAAAAATGATTGGAGTCTTGTCGGGCGGAGAGAAGAGTCGCGTGCTCCTTGGTAAGATTGTAGCAGCTCCTTGTAATCTACTTTTTCTTGATGAACCGACCCATCACTTAGATATTGAATCGATTGAGGCATTGATTGATGCGATTGAGATTTTCCATGGAGCTGTTGTGATGGTAACTCATAGTGAATGGGTATTGAGGAGGATTCCTTTTAATAAACTCCTTGTGTGTCATAAGGAAAAACAGTCTCTATTTTTAGGAAACTATGAGGAGTTTTTAGAAAAAGAGGGGTGGCAAGAAGAAGACCCTGTTGAGAAGAAGAAAGAAACTCTCCCTCCTCCTCCAAAGAAAGATAATAAAAAATATGAGACCAAAATTCTGCAAATTGAAGGGCGTTTAGAGAAGTATCATGAAAAATTAGCTTCGATTGCAGAGACAGGAAGTCCAGATGAGATTAGAGTTCTTGTTTCCCTTATTGAAAAAGAAGAACAAGAGTTGAAGCACTACTACGACCAGCTTTAGAGAGTGCGTTAAAGGCACAGGGGGGCAAGCATACTTTGACCCACAACTTTTTTGACCGAAAACTTTGTTTCTACAGTCATCCTTCATCTTATAGGGTGGTGGTGAATAGATGGAATATTTACAGTATGGGACCTAATAAGTGTCTCGGTGAGCTCGGTGGTAAATTTTCAAAATACTGGGATAGAGACTATTCTCATTGCAGGAAGATGGTTGGCATAGATCTCCCATCCATATATGTGATAAAAATAACCACCGAGAACACCGAGATCACCGAGAGGGACCCCCTAGAAACTATCGTGATCCATACTCATATTGCCTGCAGCAAGTAATTAGCCCCCTTTTCAAACCTCGCTTCGCGTAAGGTGAGTGAGTTAAAGGATAAAATCGGCGCGGTGATCCTGATGTTTTTTTTCTTTAAAGAAGAGGGTGAGTAGGAACGTAAGTGCTAGCGATAAGGGGAATACCATAAGCGCAAAGTGATAATCGGCGACTGAAAAAGGGTTTGTCCCTGGAGTTCCTATCACATGGGCATGGTGATCCAGGAGATATCCTACAAGAGGTTGAATGATGGATCCAGCGAGAAAAACCATAAAATTCGTAAAAGCAATAGCCGACCCTTTCGCTTTTGCTATGTTGAGCTCAACAGAGAGGGTGTAGGTAAGAAGTTGTCCTGAAAGGGCAATCCCTCCGATGAGGAGAAGGCTAAAGACCAGCCAGACAGGGAGATTCTCAATATAAATAACGGCACTGATCGCAAACAAGGCGATGAGGGAAAAAAGGAGGATGATGGGTTTTCGTTTTCCAATCCGGTCAGACCAGTGGCCGATAAAGGGGCCTCCTACAATCCAACCAATATAAATAGTAGATGCTGCAAATCCCGCAAGGGCTTTATTAAAGCCATAGGCAGTTTGGAAAAAGGGGACAGCCCATAGTCCTGCAAAATTCACGGTTGTTGTGTAGAATAAAAGGGCAATCACACTATTGACCCAGGTCCATCGATTTTTGAGAATCTGACTAAAATTAGTAAAGACTTCTGAAAGAGAGCCTACTTCCTTGACCTCTGTTTTTACGTTGGATTGATTTCGCACAATCAGCAAAACAAGAATGGCAAGGAGAATGCCTAGGAGCCCCAAGCTCAAATAGGTATTTCTCCAACCGATAGAATCGACAACAAAAGAGAGGGGTCCCTGTCCTCCTACCGCGCCAATCATCCCGAGGGAGTTTCCAAAGCCGACCAAAAAGGCCATTCGTTTTCCAGAAAACCAATGAGAACAGATATAAACAAGACCGACAAAAGCAAACGCAGATCCAGCACCCATGAGAAAACGGCCAAGTCGTGCAAGAGTGAGATTTTCTGTGACACCAAAAAGGAGAGATCCGACTGCACAGAGAAGGAGGGCAAAGGTGAGCAGTTTTCGGGCTCCATACCGATCCATGAGCAGCCCTGCAGGAAGCTGCATGGGGGCATAAGCGTAGAGATAGAAGGCGATAAGCCCACCAAATAGTCCCGCGTCGATGGAAAAGGCATTCATGATATCTTGTACCATGACGGAGGGAGCGACTCGTAAAGTGTATTCGTAGCAGTAGAAAATGACCGCAAGGATCCAAAAAATCCAGCGCATTGAATTAGATGTTTTCATAGTCATTGATCTAGCAAATAAAAAAAATAATAGCCATCAGTTTTCTTGTGATTTT
>JAGOSM010000086.1 GCA_018062315.1 Simkaniaceae bacterium
TGAGCTGAAAGATAGGGAAGATCATGATGATAAATTTAGAAAGAATTTGTACTTGAAGAATTCTGAGGATGTTAAACGGCAGATGGACGAGAAGCAGCAGAGTAGAGAGGAAAAGTTAAGGCAATAGCTTCTTGCTGATGAAGAAGCAAAAGCAAGTATCTAGAATCAAGATCGTCAGTTTAAAAGTTATGCTGAAAAGTGTTTGAAGGAATGGTAATCGAACGGAAAGAATTTGTACCCTATTATCAAGCAGTTGTCTGCCACTATGAAACAAAATTGATGTCATCCATATTTTAAACTTTATCATTGAATATTTTCAACTAATATAAAAATTTTGATATAAGATAGCAAAAACTAGTATAAATTGAGGTAAATCAATTGAAGCGGACAGTTGCGTGCCTGTAGAGGGGCGGGTATTGTGGATATTGAGGAGTAAAGGAAATTTCTCTGACTGAAACTGCAGGGGGTTTAAACATTGGTGCACTAATGTTTGTTGTGCTGCTGGGTTTGAATTCTCTTGGTTGTTTGACGTTGATATTTAAAAAATCGTTAAGTTTGTTATCGATAGCTACTCCTTTTGAGTTTGAAGTTCTTCTTGATTCTGCATCAAAGTCTTCTAGACTTGTGAGTTGTTTCATTTTGATGAAGCCTTTTTTCTGGCTACTTTGTCTTGAGTAATCTGCAAAAGTAACGAATCCGTTCTTGAATAAGTTGTTTTAGTTTTCAACTTTCCTATAGCTGTGAACTTCCGGAGAGGGTGCTTTGGGGACTACTTTGGGCATGGGCAAAAGTTCTTTGGCTGAGCGATAAACATTTTGATTCTTTTCTTTCAGATTGACATGATATTTATCAGTCAGATATTTGAGGTTTGAGATGGTAGATCTTTCTTCAGTCGAGTATTTCAAAGCCTTTTCTATGATTTGCTTAACTTATAAGCTTAAGGTACTTGAAATTCGTTTAGTGATGAAAGTAGGGTCCATCTTAATTTAGTCGAAAAATCTTTTAATGTCGGCTCCTTCGTCTAAGGTGTGACCGTGTAGCATTTCATAAAGGATGACTCCTAAAGACCAAGCATCACTTTTTTATGAGTAAAGAGTTCTTTGGTAGGCTTCTGGGGACATGTAGGAAGGCGATCCGACATTGAAAGTTTTTATTATTTTTTTGGCCATGATAATTTCGCAATAGCCAAAATCGATGATTTTGATCTACCCTTGGTTATCGATCATCACGTTAGCTGGTTTTAGGTCTCTATGAATAATGCATTGATTGGAAATAGCGAGTGCTCCTGCTGTCAATTTTCTGAAGATAGTCATTGCCTAATTTTAGCTAAGCACTTTTTTTTGGCTTAAGTATTCTTTTAAGGTCGTGCCTTGGCACAGTTCAGTGACAATGTAGCAAAAACCTTCCTTTTCTATGATGTCATTGAGTTTCATGACGTTAGGAGCAGTGACTGCTTTCAATGCAGCTTTTTAATTTTCAAGAAGGGATTTAGTGGCTTCGTCTTTGATTGTGCTTAGGTCGATGGTCTTGACAGCAATTGGTTCTTGAGTGATATTATGAACACCTAAATGAGGTTAAAGTTACCTTTATAGACAATACCTGTTGCTCCTTTTCCTAGTATTTATTGTGGTAATAGTGTGTAATTGCCAATGTTCTTGTTTGTCTGGCAATGGTTGCTGTTCATATGCCTTTTTTATTCCAAGTAATAATTATAGGAAATTAGTGCTTTTTTCTATAAAAATGTAGGGTAGCTTTGTTGGAAGCAGGGAAGGATGCCTATAGTTAGTCTCTGAGGATAATAAATAGTTCTAGATAAAACAACGCAGATAAAAAAATTTTTTCAAAAACTTTATTATGGTTTAGATATCAATGGCTTGTCATGATTGGCTTTACTTTCATTATTTTGGCAAGTTTGCTGTTTAGTCGTCTAAAAAACTCTTTGGATAAAAAAGAAAAAAAAATGCGTTTATAAGCTGAAGGGCTGGAGAATTTTATTTGATATAGGAAGTTAACCAAAAATATAAACAGGTAAAATCAAAGGCACTCAAACGAATCAAATATCGGTTGAAAGGCGGCCTGATTCTACGGTCGAAGAGTTTTCTTAAGCGTCAACATAATCTTTTAGGAAGCGACTGTTAAGTGCCTATTCGGCAGTATAACGATGTTTGGGATTGGCGTGCATTAGTTTTTTCAAAAAGGTTAAGCAGTCTTGTCCGTATTTTTCCTTGATTTAGTTTTCTTTGAGTTCAATATGAATGCTCTTGATAATTTGGTCCTCAGTTTTTCCTGCCAAAGGGTTAAATCCCATGAGAAGCAGGTGAGCGATAACTCCAAAACTGAAGATATCGCACTTGGAGCCATACGATTTGTAGAAAACGGAGTCGGTTAAGAGAACTTCAGGAGCTGTGTAACCCATAGTCCCACATTTATAGTAGTTGTGAGACTCAATTTGCTTGTTGGTAACCAAGGCAAGTCCGAAATCAATGAGTTTTGGCTGCAGATCATAGGGAGAAACGATGATGTTATGAGGCTTGATATCTCTATGAATAATATTTCGAGAGTGGCACTCCTTAATGATGCCTAGAATGTTGATAAAAAGATTTTTTAGAGTGGGTAAGGTTAATCTGTGTCTTTCTTGATTGAACAAAGTCATGAGGCTGACTCCAGGAATATAATCTAAGACAATAACAAAACTGTCTTCGGTCTCAAAGAATTATCTGAAACCAGAAATCCTTTCTTCGCCATTCATCAGATGAAGAATCTTTCTCTCGGAGGCAGCCATATGTTTGGTGCACATTGATTTTTGGTCCTGTTTGCTGATGATTTTGGCTGCGAGGCACTCTCCAGTGATTTTGGAGTGGACTTTGTGAACCTGAATGTTTTGATGGTTACCTGTGAATATCCTCCTTCTCCCAGCACATGGCAAAGGTTATATTTATGATGGAAATCCAATTGAATTCCATATTTGATAATTTCTTCTCCTTGCTATTGCCAAAAGGAGGACGAGTCGAAAAAGAAATGGCTTGATTCGGTTCCGTTAGAGAGTACAAGTAGGAAGCGTCTATTCTTCAGTGGTACCCACTGAACATAGATATTTTAAAGATCACAATAGCCTAAATAATCAGCGTCTGTGATGTCCTGAATGAGTGGGATCATACGTTGAAGTAAAAAAGATGACCTTGCCATTGGCTGAGGTACCTTTTTGTCTCAAAGCCCAACATTTTCCCGGCTTTGAAGTACTGGTACCTCTTGGAGGAAAGTTCGTTGTTTTTGAAGCCACTAAAATGCTTTTCTTTTTTCCACAGATTGGTGCCGTCGGTGAAAGAAACGTTAGAGAGCTGTTTGGGAAGCAGCCCGGCGACATCAAGCTCTTTGGCAACCTCAGTGGAAATCATGGTGTAGTGATAGCAAATGCGAATAGATTATACACTGGGAAATAAATTGGGAGTTTAGCTATCGGGAAAAATGCCTAGAGTGCTTGCTGTCAACTTCCAAGCACTTCCAAGCATTTACAACCTTGATTTTTTACAGAATCGTATTTGAATCACGGAAAATCCAGTTTATTACGCCCCAATAAATTTGAAATTGAGTTGAAGTTTTGTGCCTTCTTTCAGAATTTTTGAAGTGGAGTGGGGATGAAGGAGGGGATTTTGGGGATTCATTGGGTCGCATATTCTCTGAATGTTTTTTGTCCTTGGGGCTAAAAATGGCGGAAATCATAGATTGAGAGTTTAAAACCTTCCATAAATTAAACGGAAAAGCTCTGACAGATATTCTGGTCATATGTTGATGAAACTTAAAATATGATTAAATGAGTTTATGATTCAAAAGCCTTCTATCTAATACTTATGGCTTCAACCATATTTAATAAGTTCAGTAAGGGGTTGGGGTTGGGGTTGGGG
>JAGOSM010000033.1 GCA_018062315.1 Simkaniaceae bacterium
ACATAGAGAAGCGCATACTTGTGTCCTTGTTGAGCACGCAGCCCCCCACTGCTATAGTAATCAGCATTTTAAATCGCTGGTGCGCTCGTATGGTAAGGCAAGTTTTTATGGGACGATCTATGTGCATCCTGAAGCACAAAAAACAGATGCTTATCAACTTTCAAATGCACTTCTTTTGGATGAAAAGGCGGTGGCGTTTAGTGAGCCCAATCTCCGCATTTTTGCGGATGATGTCAAGGCCACACATGGAGCGACAGTAGGACAGCTCGATCAAGAGCAGCTCTTTTATTTAAGGGCACGCGGCCTTCCTCTTAAAGAGGCAAAAGAGCTTCTTGTTCAGGGATTTGCAAGCGAAATCTTAGGGGAGATCCCGTGTTCGATATCGTTAAAATAAGAAAAGAATTTCCGATGCTAAGCCAGCAAATGCATGGGAAGCCTCTTATTTATCTCGACTCTGCAGCGACAACTCAGAAACCTTTTACAGTATCGCAAGCTGAAAAACAGTTTTATGAAGAAGAGTATGCGACGGTGCATAGAGGGGTTTATGAGCTTTCTGTGAAAGCAACGGAGAGGTATCAGGGAGTTAGGGAAAAGGTAGCGCGGTTTATCAATGCCCCTAATGTGAATGAGGTGATTTTTACCAAAGGGACCACCGAATCTCTCAATCTTGTAGCAGCCACCTACGGACGGCAGGTGTTGCAACGGGGGGATGAGATCCTCCTTTCAGAGCTTGAGCACCACTCGAATTTGGTTCCTTGGCAGATGATCGCTAAGGAAAGGGGGGCTATACTTCGGATCATTAAAGTGACCCCTGCAGGAGATATTGATCTAGATCATTACGAGTCCCTTCTCAGCGACCGGACAAAAATTATTTCTATCGCCCACATGTCGAATGTGACGGGTACGATCCACCCGATTAAATATATGGCTGAGAAAGCACATCACTATGGTGCTATTTTTGTAGTCGATGGAGCTCAAGCGGCGTCCCATCTTCCTATCGATGTTCAGGATTTGGGCTGTGATTTTTATGCTTTCTCAGGTCATAAGATGTATGGCCCAACGGGGGTGGGTGTTCTTTATGGAAACATGGAACACCTCGTTGCTATGCCCCCATACCAAGGAGGGGGAGATATGGTTGATCGAGTGTCTTTTGAAGAAGCTACTTACCAAGACCCTCCTCATAAATTTGAAGCGGGAACCCCCCTGATTGCTCAGGTGATTGGGCTTGGTGAGGCTGTTGATTATATAGAGGCAGTGGGGAAGGGTTCTATCGGGAAGTGGGAAAATCGGCTCCTCAATCTTGCTACTCATAAATTAGAAGGAATGGAGGGGGTAACTTTAGTTGGAACAAGTCGTCATAAGGGACCTATTCTTAGCTTTTCCTTGAAGGGGATACATCCCCTTGATATCGGAACTCTCCTCTCCTTCAAGGGGATAGCACTGAGGACGGGGCATTTATGCGCCCAACCCTTCTTACGATCTCGAGGGTATGAATCTCTTACCCGGATTTCTTTTGCCCTTTATAACACCCCCAACGAAGTAGAGCTATTCCTGGAAAAGTTCTATGAAGTGGGAATGGCAGCGATCAAATCTGGAAAATCGGCCATCAGCTGAGCATAGTCATTATTGGTCAAATCTAGACATAAAGCGTAGAGCCCAATAAAAATGTTTGAAAATGGTTGACCGTTCTTGATAAGGGAGTCGATCGGAGTATCTAAGTTATTATAGGACAGCACTGCTGCCGCAATTGAATTGGTTAAAAGGTTCATGTAAGTGTTTACAATGGGCCCTGGTGCTCTCCCGTAACATTCCCCTTGAGTTTGGAGAGCTGCACTTGACATTATGGAGTAAGTATCACTGAGATTTCTTGGAGTGAAGGTGTCGTCTAGTGATCCATTAGAGGAGCCTCCTGCCCACATTTGATTCAGGCCGGTTGCTATGTGGTCAATGAGGGTATTAAAAAAGAGGGGAGTTATGTACTCAAAGCTCTCGTTAAAAATAGTAGAACAGTTATGTAGAGCGCATCGCATATAGTCTATTGCTTGATAATTCTGAGAGACCTGACCTGATGTCAATTGAGTAGAAATGGTTGCCAAGATGGGTAGAAGGTTGTCGATAGCGTTTCTGCCGACGGTGTCTTTTGGGTCCGTGAGTTGAAATGATTGCACTTCCTGTTCCATGTCGAGTAGAGAGGGAGGGGGAGTTTGGTAATGATTTGCTCCAAATCCAGAAATAGCGCTCATAAAAACACCCTTATTATTTAATTCTCTAAACTAATATATACAATATATACAATATATATAACAACAGCAATTTCCGCTGGCGTTTCACGCGATGAAGCGCTAAATGCATCTCTCCCTTTCATGGGAGAACCCAATGTTAATGGTGAAGATCGTTCGGGTAATTCGAGAGTAGAAAATGGTCTAGTCCAAGGGGTCCACTATATAGAGCTATTCCTGGAAAAGTTCTATGAAGTGGGAATGGTAGCGATGAGGTCAGGGAAATCGGCCATCAGTTGAGCATAGTCATTACTCTGCCAATCTCCACATAAACAGGACAAAGAGTTGGCGATGTTGTAAAACGGTTGGTCTGATTGTACAAGGGAGTCGATGGGAGTGTCTAAGTTATTATAGGATAGCATTGCTGCCGCAATTGAAGTGGTTAAAAGGTTCATGTAAGTGTTTACAATGGGCCCTGGTGCTCTCCCGTAACATTCCCCTTGAGCTTGGAGAGCTGCATTTGACATTATGGAGTTAGTATCACTGAGATTTCTTGGAGTGAAGGTGTCGTCTAGTGATCCATTAGAGGAGCCTCCTGCCCACATTTGATTCAGGCCGGTTGCTATGTGGTCAATGAGGGCATTAAAAAAGGGGATAGGATCTCTATGACCAATTATCACATTGAGTGGTTGGCTCCAATCCGCTTGATCGAGTATAGCAGAACAGTTACCTAGGGCGCATTGCATATAATCTATTGCTTGATAATTTTGAGTCACCTGCCCTGATGCCAATTGAGTAGAAATGGTGTTCAAGGTAGATACAAGGGGATCGATCTTTGCGTCGATGCCACCATTGGGTGGTAGTTCAAATGCCCTCACTTGCTGCTCCATATCGAGTAGAGAGGGAGGGGGAGTTTGGTAATTACTTACTCCAAATCCATGAATAGCGCTCATAAAATACCTTTGTTTAAGTCTTTAAATTAATAATTACAACTATTGATATATATATCAATAATTAAAACCCCCAGATGACTTGCAGCGAAGCTCCCATTAGGGAGAGGTCTCCATGGTTGGCTTCTTCGGTGAGTCTGAGAAATTGGTTATTTTCCATAAAAAGAAAGAAATTCCAACCAGCCCTTAGGGCGAATGGGCCTTGTTCCCAGGCAAGGCCGAGGGAGGCTTCAATGACAGGTTTAATGGTAATCCAGTTAGTATTGACATTGAGGACGTTGGTATCTGCTCGTTTAATCCGAAAGCGGCTCCACATCGCCGTAATGGCTTCATCGGCAAAAAGGCTAAATCCGTAGCCTAGAATCCAGTTAGAGTTAAAGCCGCCGCGGACCCCAATGCCCCATCTTTTTAAATTTTGTTCCATACCGCTTCCTGAGTAATTGATACGCAGGATTTGATGATGCCAGAGGGCTCCTAGGCCAATGTGAGGGCGCAGGGTTAGTTTTTTCATGAGTTTGACTTCGTGGCCAATTTCTAAGTTGAGCAGGCGCATTGCCATATTCCAGCTTGCTTCTGGATTGGAAACGCTGCCAAAAAAAGGATTTGTGAATTCATTGGCAATATTATAAGTGGGGAAAAAATCAGTTCCTTCTTTTTTGGCGCTGCAGCTTGTGAGGTATTGAGTGTATTCGAGAAGAATGTCGACACTTTTTTTAACAAGTTCGAGATCTAGCCCTACCTGAAAACCACTATTCCAAGGAGTGGGTAGGCTCATGACTTCGGTTGGGGAGATAGCATAGGCCATTCCATCTTGCTCACCTCTTAGGTAGAGCCATTCGAGAGAAATAAAGTCACCCCACAGAAGAGAGGGGAGGAACAAGATAAAAAATTTCATGTTTTGAGGATACTATGAGGGCAAAAAAAAAGAAACCTGAGTTTTTACCCAGGTTTCTTTTTGCTTTTCGCAATTAACTAATCGAGTCGATTAGAAATCGAAGCGCACTTTGATTGTAAGCCCTTGTAGGCCTAGATCGCCGTGTGCAGCTTGTTCGTTGAGGTGGAGTTGCTGATTCATTGAGAACCAGATTTGCTCTTCCCAACCAGCTTGGATCATGAAATGGTAGTCGTTGTCAGAGAACCATGTTTCCCAACGAAGACCTAAAGCCATTTCAAGTACAGGTTTAACTGTGTTAACTGTGCTCTTTGTAGAGAAGACAGTAACTTCTGAAGCTTCTACTTCAGGGTTAGGACCAGTTTCATCTGTACGTGTTACTTTGAAGTTTGCCCAGAGAGCTGACAAAGCCATATCTCCGAAGATACTCCACTCTTTAGTAAAGTGCCAAGCAGTGTCCATACCAGAACGAAGTCCAACAGCCCAGTATTTCTGGTTGTTGCTCATTTCTCTGATAGTAGCAGACTGTGTGTACTCTACATTGTATTTTTGTGTCTGCCAAGAACCTTTCAAACCAGCGAATGGTCTTAAAGTAAGGTGTTGGCTGATGTAGTAGTTTCTTCCAAGTTCAAGGTCAATGACGTTGAAGTGGAAGTTGGTGTTATTAGAAGCAGAAGTTACTGTTCCATGTGTAGGAGAGTTATAAGCATTCGCGATATTCCACATTGGGTAGATATCAGAAGCTGTAACGCTGCCACTTGTGCTCATTTGGAGCCATGTGTATTCTGCATTGAGATCCCAACCGTCGTGTCCAAGACCAAGTCCAAGACCAACTTTAAAGCCAGGTTCCCAGTTTCCACCAGTCTGGTAAACTTTTCCAGAAGAAGCAGATGTTGTACCATCTCCAAACCCTGTGATGGCATATCCCATGCCGTCTTGTTCTGTGTACCAGTAAATAAAATCCGCGGTAATAGCGACGTCAACGCCATCTGTTACACGAGGTCCTGCATTAGGAGTAATTTCTTTATAACTCCCGTTGCTGTCCATTTGCATTTGCCCTGCAGGTTTTTGATAATCATCATCAGATCCGGCCTGTGCACTGCTCATAGAGCAGAGACACAAGAGACCAGCAAGAGGCAAAAACTTATTGAGTTTGAGTTCCATACTCTAGGGTGCTCCCTGGTTTACTATTTTTGTCAGACTTTTCTAACGCATAAAATTTAATGCTTATGTATTTAAATACATTATTGATGGCCGAAAAATCTGTCAACAAAAAGTGAGAATTTTTTTTGACTTTCCCTGGAAAAGGGTTTTCGCTGCCTCGTGGAATCGATTTTTTTTCTTGAAATTTGAATATAAAAAAACCCAAAGAGAATTTCTTTGGGTTAAATTTAAACGAAATGACAGAATTTTTTAGAAATCAAAACGGAAATGAACAGTTAATCCTTGTGTGATGAGATCTCCGTGTGCAGCTTCTTCATTGAGTTTGAGAATCTGATTATAGGAAATCCAAATCTGTTCTTCCCAGCCTGCTTGGATAAGAAAATGGTAATCGTCTTCTGAAAACCAAGTTTCCCAACGAAGACCTAAACCGAGTTCCAAGACAGGTTTACAGGTATTGACTTGATTTTTTGTTCTTAAACCAAAGACTCCAGGATTTTGGCTAAAGGGCATTGTTCTCGCTTCATCTCTTCTTTGAGCTCTAAATTGAGACCATAAAAGGGAGAGGGCAAAATCGCCATATAAACTCCAAGCTTCTGAAAACTGCCATGCGGAGTTAAGCCCAGCTCGTGGGCCGATACCAAAATAGTGAAAATTATTACTCATGGTATCTTTAGCTTGGAAGTTGATATCGATTTGCCTTGTGTATTGGAGTTGATATTTTTGCATGCCGAAGGCAATTTTCAATCCCATGAAGGGGCGTAATTTGAGATATTCGCTGAGAAAGCAGTTACGACCAAGTTCTAGATCGAACCAGTTCATCCAAAAACTCCAATCGACGTCAGAGGCGAATACAAGCCCTGTAGTGGGGGTAATGTATTGATTGGCAATATTCCACATGGGAAAGAGAGTGAGGTCCTCTGCGGCCCTGCTAGCGTGAGATTCAATCCAGGTAAAATCGAGAAAGGTATCCCACCCATCGTGCCAGAGGTTATTTCCAATTCCCACTTTAAAGCCGGGATTCCATTGCCAGTTGGGGTTAAACACTTTTCCTGATCCAGATCCTGATGATGGATTGAAGCCGCTCATGACGGAACCGAGGCCATCAACTCGAGTTGTCCAATAAATAAAATCAGCTGTGATGAACATATCCCATCCTGCGGTTACTCTAGGCCCTGCACAAGGGGTGATTTCGCGAGAGGGGGTTTTAGCTCCTGCTGGAGGTGGGGAAGAGGGTGCGTCTGCAAAAAGCGAGGAGGCGCATAGGGCCAAGCTCGTTAAGATGCGTTTCATATAAGATCTCCGTTTTGTGTGTCACTTCGGAACATAAGGGGCTACCTTTTGAAAGGCAGTGTCAATGAGAGTAATCCATTCAAGGGTAAATTTTCCAATTTGTTTTAAAAGAAAAAACCATCCAGCCCACAAAGCAAAAAGACCGAGGAGAGATTTTAAGGACATTCCCAGGAAGGCAATTTGCACTTGGGGAGCAAGTCGATTGGCAATGCCAAGAAAAACCTCAGCCATCAACACAGCGACGATACAAGGAGCGGCAAGCTGCAGTGAGAGGGCTAAGATTTTTGCAAGAAGACTCATGCTGAGTTGCCAGAAGGGGGCTTTGAGGTTAAAAAACTGCATACTTAAAGTGCCATCAGCGGGGAGAATCTCGTAAGATTTGACAATGATATCGAAAAATAGAAAGGGGCCATTGATTTGAAAAAAGAGGTAGATGAGGAGGAGGTTGAAGATAATTCCGATAGAAGAGGACTGAGCTTGGAGTGAAGGATCCTGTCCCATCATCATTCCAGATCCTCTTAGATTGTCGATAATGATTCCCGAAGAGGAGATGATATGAAAAGGAATGGAAATAAAAAATCCCAAGATGAACCCGATGAGGAGTTCCTTCATTGCATATCCAAGAAAAGCAGAATCAAACGCAAAACGATGAGTTTGTTTGGTGGTAATTAAAGGGAGAAAAATGACAGCAAGAGCGATAGTAATAGCCATTCGCCCCATGGCAGGTGCTACTTTAGCTCCTAAAAAAGGGGCTTGGTTGACGATAGGCCCTATTCTAAACAGGATCAAAAAAAAAGCGGTTACGAGTCCAATCGGATCTATATTGATATAATTTCCAAAGAACTCTAAGTAGTCCACGCGCTAGTGCCATTTATAAAAATTTAAGAAAATTTTTTCGGCAAATTGAGAAATCTGACTTCCTAGAAACCCCCCCATGAGAATGATCGTAAAGATCACTGCAACAAGTTTTACAGTAAAAGAGAGAGTTTGTTCCTGAATTTGAGTTGCTGCCTGAAAAATGGCAACGACAAGACCAAGTACCATACTAATCAAAATGGGTGGGCCTGATAAAATTAAGATCAAAAGAAGAGCTTGATAGGCGAGTTGATATACTTCAGTTTGAAAATTCATATTTACCTATAGGTTAAAACAAGCCCCTGGATAATCAAAGTCCATCCATCAACCATCACAAGTAAAAGGAGTTTAAGGGGGAGTGAAATTGTCAAAGGAGAAAGCATCATCATCCCCATCGCAAGAAGAATATTTGACGTCACGAGGTCAATCACAAAGAATGGGAGGTAAATCAAAACCCCTGTTTCAAAAGCCCCTTTAACTTGGCTTGTAATGTAAGCGGGGATCAAAATAATAAAATCGGTTTCTTTCAAGGTGGAGCGGTAACCCTCAGGAAAGTTTTTATAAGCGAGATTAAAAAAGAGTTTTTCGTGAGTCACTGACGTATTTTTAGCTAAAAATGTGCGGAGAGGTTCCTTTGCCTTATCGGCAACTTCCATCATAAATTGAGCAGAGGGGCCGGAAAGAAGTTCTGTCGGAACTTCTTTGTCAATAACGACTTTAGCTTCTTCATACATTGCAAGGCAGGTCGGTGCCATCACATAAATTGCCATGATGATCGCAATCCCATTAATCGCTTGGTTAGGAGGAGCTTGCTGCACTCCCATCGCATTTCTGACAAGGGAAAGGACAATAACCATCTTCAAAAAAGAGGTAAGGAGGATCATTGCAAAAGGAAGAAGGCTGAACCCAGCTAAGACAGTGAGTTTTGTCAATAAATCAGGAGACTGAACTTCAGTAGGGGGCATGATCCCGTCAGCACTAAGAGAAGAAACTCCCAAAAGGAGACAAAAGAAGAGGAGGATATTTATTTTTTTCATGACAAAAACTTTGCAAAGGCTCCTTCAAGGGCCCGCCATACATTTTCTAAGGTTGCGTTGATAATGCCAGATTCGGTCTCGATAATGCAACCTCCTGGAGTAATATCGTGCCTTTCCTCAATGGAAAAATGTTCAACTCTTTCAAGTAAGAGTTTAATTTGATCTTTCCTCTCTTCTAAAAAGGGTTTGTCTGCTTTGTTGACAAGGATGCGGACAGTAAAGCATTGAACGACCGGTTTCAGGGTGTTCATCACAATATCGACAATCACATTGGGCTGTAAAGTGAGTTGTTCGCCAACGACTTTCTTCGCTGCTTTGAGCACAAGGGGAAGAATTTGATTTTGTACTTCATGGCGCATTTGGACAAGATGCTGATTGACCTGTTCTATATTTTCAAAAAGATTCGCAAGTCCCTTTTCAAATCCTGCATTTTCTGCTTCTTTTTTTATCAGAGTACATTCATCTTCAACATCTTGACGGTATTGAATTGCGCTTTCTTGAGCTTGTTTAATAAGATCACTCGCTGTCATTAATTCAGCAAATTCTTCTTTGGGAATAATTTTCTTGCCTGCGGCATATTGTATTTTACTTTCATTAAACAGGGAAAAAAGGGTCATGGTTTCCTCTTTACTTTGGGAATCAGTTCAATGACTTGATGAGATAGAACAGATTGCACTTTAGGATTTTTTGTATCATTAGAAAGTTTATGTAAAATTTTAGCCCTCCCTACGTCAAGTAAATGGGAGAGATGCCAAAAGAAGGAGGGGTGGCAGCCAAAGAGGGCTTTACCGAGCCGATTTAATCCCCGTTGATGCAGCACTTTTTTCAGGGTGTCTTGGTTTCCATCCCATTGATCAAGGTGTAAAGGAGCAAAAATGACAGGTTCTTTATGAGTGAGAAGCTGATAGAAATATTCGGCTTCTTCTCTTGAGAGCATGTCCTTAATCCATTTAATGTGAGTTGCTTGGACAAGCTGTGGGTAATCAGTAGAGAGATCTCGCAAGCCAAGGTAATCAATGAGAGTAGTGAGTTCTTGTTTTGAGAGATCAAGGAGAGGTTTAAGGGGGGATTCAGGAAGAAGGTGAGTGGGAAGAAATTCTTTTTTCTCAGAGGTGAGATGGTTGTAGAGTGCTTTTTTCCCGAAGGCGGTAACAAGAGGGTGGAGTCTCAACTTTTTATCGGGGATTTTAAAATGGTTGAGCAATTTTTCTGCGGGATCTGAGTTAAGAGAAGAAATGAGTAAAAACTGATCATGGAGAGAGTAAGATTCAAGCAGGGGAATAAACCAAGAGTAGTGGATTTCATCGATTTTTGCATGCAGGGGAGGTTGAGTGAGTTGCATAGCAGGAGAGACCTCTTCAAGGTGCCTGATCCCTTCTGTATTTAAAAAATGGATAAGGTGGCCCTGCTCCTCAGAGGGAAGTCGATTGAGTAGAGATTTAAGAAGGGTCCACCCGGCAGTTTTCATGATGATTTAGGAGGGGCAGCGCCTCCCTCTGGCGGCTTAGTCTCAAAATTCATGGGTTTAGCACTTAAAAGGGATTTCATAGACCCTTGTTTGCGAAGGACTGGATAGATTTTCCAGATGAGCCAGCCTGCAATCACCGCAAACACTAAAAGGAGAAGGGTCAGTACAAAAAAGATAAATCTAAAGCGTCCTTTAGAACCTTCGGCTACGCCAATCGACCAGATTTCTACAAGTCCCCCGACTTGATTGGAAAGATTTTCAGCAGAGGGATCTATGGTGATATCTGTAAATCGAGAGCGATCAGAAACAACCGTGACATCGTTGAGATCAAGTCCAGTGACACTTCCAGAGACAAGTCGTTTAACTTTAGTTTCGAGATGGGCATTCGGATCATCAAATAGACTTTGATGTTTGACGTAAACAGCAGCTGTAATTTTGTCTTTTTGTACAGCAGCACCAAAGGTTGGTCCTGTACTTTCTTGTGGGAAGGAGAGTTGAACGGTTGCATCAATTACTCCATCAATCATGCGGATCATTCCAGCAATCTGGGATTCGAGCCCTGCTTGATAGCGGATTTGTTCTTCTCGGTCAGAAGAGGTGAGTCCTTGAGTTTTATAGAGATCGAGTAGAGTGGTCGGTGGTTGTCTAGGAAATCCATTTTGATTTAAAAAGGCAACGGCGTTGAGTTCATTAGGCCCATCTACAGAAATCATGAATTTAGGGGCAGAATCTCCGCCAGCAGCAGAACTGGACATCATGGTTTTTGTAGCATCGATCCCCTTACTTTTAAGGAGAACAAGGATAATATTAGCCTCTCTTTCATCGATATTGGAAACAACAGCAGTCTGAGTATCACACCCGACAAGAGCGAAAATCATAAATAAAGAGAAGAGGGCCCACCGGCAGCTTTTCATACGTAGATACTCCTTTGGCTTTCTTTTATATCATCTTGTTAAGTTTGGGAACATTTTTTTTATTTCTTTTATCACCCGCGCGACAGAAAGCTGCTCTAAACAAAAAGGGAGATGGCATTTTTGTTTTAAACAAGGGTGGCAAGTTGCCGGAACTTTAATGACCTGAGCAAAGGGGGTATTGAGGGGACCGCAGAGTTCGGGATCGGTAGGACCAAAAAGAGCTAGGGTGGGGACTTTGAGGGCAAGGGCAAGATGCATAGGGCCTGTGTCGTTTGTAATAAAACAACAAAATTGTTTGAGGTGCTCTGCAAAGAGAGGGAGGGGGAGCGTGAGCACCTTAGCTCCTGGAATTTCTTGCGCAATCCGTGTTAGTAAGGGAAGCTCATGCGAGGAGCCGCTGATAAAAAGATGGGCTCCATGTTCTTTTACAAGCCAGTTGCCAAGCTCAATGTAATAGTTGGGATCCCACTGTTTAAATGGATCGTGAGCTCCTGGATGAATTCCGTAGCTATGAGCGGGGACAGGGGGGATCTCATGAGAAGCAAAAGAAAATTCCATCTCGGTTGGGGCTTCTTTCATTCCTATGAGGCCAAGACGCCTATGGATTTCATGTTCATGTAATTTGGGATGGAGGGTTGTAAAAAGAGAATCGAGTCCCTTGTTGATTCCTGCAGTTCCAATGAGCCGTGTAGGGGATAGGAAATGGCAAAGGGGGAAGATAATCCGCTGAGAGGCATGAAAGATGTAGATGGTATCAAAATGCAGTTTCTTCAGCAGAGGGAAAATAGCAACAGATTTAAAAATGAAGAGACGGTCAATGTGGGGATTATCTTTTAAAGCAAGAAATCCAATGGGACTCGTAAGAACAGAGAGGAAAAGATCTTTATTTTGAGTTTTTAAAGCGCGGAGGGCAGGGGTTGCCCATAAAGTATCTCCCAGTCCTGTTGTAGATACGACAAGAACCCTTTTTTGTTCCTTTTCTTTCTTCTTTTTTTTGGGGAAGAAATGACAAATCTGTTGAATGAGCCAATTTTTCATCCCAAGAGGTTACCAAAAAAGGAGCGAATGTGCAATGTTAAGGAGATGGCTCATACGCAGGGATGTTGTGAAGAATCGAGATTAGCTGGATATGGTCGGTTGGTTGTGACCGTTCTAAGCGCTGGCTGTATTCTTTTTAAGATGTACCCTTTTGCTATTGCGATTGGGCTTATTTACATTATTCCAAAAGCTTACGCATCCATTCTTGAAAAAAAAGCAGACATGAACCTCCTGATGCTCATAGCCGTGATTGGGGCTGTCTTCATTCACCAAGAGTTTGAAGGGGCGATGGTTGTCTTTCTTTTTTCAGTGGCGGTGTTACTTGAAAGTTGGTGTGTATCTCGAGCGCGTCATGCGATAGAAGCTTTGATTGAAATGAGTCCCACAGAAGCCGATGTTGTAGGGAGAGGAAAGTGTCTTGTGACTGCAATTCAGGTAGGAGAAGTCATTTTAGTACGGCCTGGAGAAAAAATTCCCATGGATGGCGTCGTAATAGAAGGAGAAAGTTCAGTCAATCAGGCTCCCATCACGGGGGAATCGATGCCTTTATTTAAACAGGTGGGGGATGAGGTTTTTTCTGGAACGCTTAATCAGGAAGGAGTTTTGGAAATTCGGGTGACCAAAGAAGCGGGACACTCAACCCTTGCCCGTTTAACCCGAATGGTTCAGGAAGCTGAGGGGAAAAAAGCCCACATTGAGCAATGGGTCACTCGATTTGCTGCGATTTATACTCCCCTTATGATTGGACTTGCCTGTATGTTAGCATTGATTCCTTCCCTGATAACAGGTAACTCTGATGAATGGATTTATAAAGCCCTTGTTCTTCTTGTGATTTCTTGCCCATGTGCACTTGTGATAGCTACTCCGGTGACCCTTGTTGCAGGAATTACTTCTGCTTCTCGAGCGGGAATTTTGATTAAAGGGGGTAAATTCCTTGAGATTCCAGCTAAGTTAAAAGTCATTGCCATGGATAAAACGGGGACGATTACGAAGGGGCTCCCTGAGGTGACGGGGATCTATCCTTATTCGGGGCATACCGACAAAGAGCTTATTGCCATTGCTGCCAGCTTAGAGCAATTTAGCAATCATCCTCTAGCTAGAGCCATTACAGAAAAAGGGAAGTTGATGGGGGTTCCTCTTCAAAATATTGAAAGAAGTCGATTATTGTCAGGGCTTGGGGTAGAGGGAATGCTCGAAGGGGAGCTGTTTTGGATAGGGAGTCACCGCTTCATGCATGAGAGAGGGGAAGAAACAAAAGAAATCCATCAAAAAGCCCTTTCTCTTGAAGACGCAGGCCATTCCGTAGTAGCAGTGGGCAATCACACTCATGTGTGTGGATTGTTGAGCGTAGCAGATACGGTACGTCCTGAAGCAAAGGAAGCGGTTGCCGCACTCAAAGGGTTAGGCATTAAAGTTGCCATGTTGACAGGGGATCATGAAAAAACTGCAGAGGCATTAGCGAGGGAAGTGGGGATTGACTGTTATTTTGCCAATCTTCTCCCTGAGGATAAAATGGGGCATATTGAGAACCTCATGAAGCAAGAGGGGTTGATTGCGATGGTTGGGGATGGAGTGAATGATGCTCCTGCTATGGCTCTTGCAAACCTCGGTATTGCGATGGGGGTTATGGGAACCGATGTGGCGATTGAAACTAGTGATATTGCTCTGATGACCGATGATCTTTTGCAGATTCCCCGTTTAGTGAAGCATTCCTCAAGGGTCATGCGTACACTCAAAACGAATATCTTTTTTGCCTCCATTGTAAAAATAGGGGTATTTGGTCTTGCTCTTTTCGGGGAGGCTTCTCTATGGATGGCTATTGCAGCAGACACGGGAGCGTCACTTCTCGTTGTTTTTAATGGGCTGCGGATGTTACATTTAAAAAAATGAAACGAATTGCGGCTCTATGTATTCTCTTTTTATTGGTGGCTTGTTCTAAAAAATCAGAGGATGTGACTATTGGGGTGGACCCTTCGTTTTTTCCTCTTGAAATTCAGGGCAGAGAAGCGAATCTTTTTGCTTTTAGTACAGAGGTACTTCAGGAAATTGGAGAGGCAGAAAATATTTCTTTTGAAAGGGTTACTACAAGTTGGGATAATCTTCTTTGGGGCCTCAGGGAACATCAATATAGTGTTGCCCTTTCTTCCCTTGATATGTATGTATTTAATACAGCGAAGTATTCTTTTTCCAATCCCTATTTATTAACTGGGCCAGTTCTCATTGTTCCTGTCGACTCGGCAGTCAACTCGTTTGTCGATTTAGCAGGTTCTACGATAGCAGTTGAGGGGGAGGAGTCTGCAAAGTATGTTTTAAGTCAAGATTCCTCGATCTTAGTGCAGGTGTATGCGACATTTGGACAAGCTTTAGATGAAGTGAATAATGGGGTGGTGGCAGCAGCTCTTGTTCCCTATATTCCAGCCCTTTCTTATGTCAATAATGTCTATCAGGGACAGCTTAAAATCATTACAGCCCCTGCTATGAATCAGGGAATTAGACTGATTACAAATAAAGATGCCCATCCGAAGTTAATTAAGCAATTTAATGAAGGGCTAGAGCGGCTTCAGAAATCGGGGCGGCTTGAAGAGCTGAAGAAAAAATGGTCCCTTGCTGCATAACCAGTATAATGGACCCAAAATTCAGCCCCCCCCCCTTGGTGTCTTCGCGTTAATTTCTCACCTTACGCAGCAGCTCATCTTATCTCTTGCAAGGTGATGGAGAATAGATAGAATATTTGAAGCATGGGACCTAATAAGGGTCTCGGTGAGCTCGGTGCTCTCGGTGGTTATTTTTATTCACATATATGGATGAGAAATTTATGCCAACCATCCTTCTGCAATGAGCATATTCCCTTTCCCAATATTTTGAAAATTTACCACCGAGAACACCGAGTTCACCGAGACTCTCACTTAACCTCCTACTTAAATTCTTTTATGTTTTTAAGCATTTCATAAAGAAGAAAGATTTGCATGCGTAAGGTGAGAAATTAACGCAAAG
>JAGOSM010000034.1 GCA_018062315.1 Simkaniaceae bacterium
TGGTTAGCATGGGTTGCTCATCC
Organism: Simkaniaceae bacterium; assembly: GCA_018062315.1. GTDB lineage: Bacteria > Chlamydiota > Chlamydiia > Chlamydiales > Simkaniaceae > JAGOSM01. Next base: position 24 of record JAGOSM010000034.1, read on the forward strand.
ATATATGTGATAAAAATAACCACCGAGCACACCGAGAGCACCGAGGGGGGACCCTTAGAAACTGTGTTGATGCAGAATAAAAGGCTGGAGAGACGTAAATCTACCCGGATTATATCGAGAGCTGTTTTTTGCGCAAGAAAAAGATGTGGATAAAAGTATGTCCCCGCCTCTGCGTTTATCCATTTAAGAATATTTGTGAGGCCGATAATGATTCCAGCGGGAATTGCTGAGTTTCGAGCTTATGTCCCATCCTTAATATCATTTTTTATCCTTCAAATCGTGATTCCTACCCTCGCCTGTATATCCTACCAGCGAAGCGGATCCTAATATCCTGCTATTCCTTTTCCTAGTCTCTGAGTATTTAAGTACTCCCAAGACTTCCTTTAAATCAATGCAGATAGTAAACTCCGTCTCCTCTTGGAAAAACCAAGAAGAAAAAGAAGGAATAATATGAGACCTTGGATCCTAGGAATTGTCACAATGTGCATGGGGCTAATTAAGGCTCATGCAGAAATAAAAACAACTGAAAAAAAAATTGCAGTCGCAGTCATTGTCGACGCATATAGTTCTGCCAATCAATATGCCGAAAGTTTTTATAGAAAAAATCTCGCTTGCATTCATGTGCAAAGCACTCCCCTATTACTTCCTGTATTTCAAGGATCGTTTCAACCCAATTTATATATCGATTGTCAAGTTTATGAAGGAGATTTTGAATCTCTTGTCAAAAACCTCAGCAAATACGACGTGCGCTGCGTTATTGCAGGGGTCGAACCTGGAGTAGAACTCGCTGATCGACTTAGCGAAACTCTTCATTTGCGCACAAATGGAACCGAATTAAGCGCAGGAAGACGCAACAAATACGCCATGGGAAAACTTGTCCAAGCGGCAGGACTTCCCTCGCCTAAATTTTGTAAGGTATCCGATTGGAATACCCTAACAGAGTGGCAAACTCAAGAGAACACTTCTTATCCACTCGTGCTCAAACCTCTCGATAGTGGAGGCACCGATGGTGTCTATATTTGCTCAAATAAAGATGAACTCCTAACGGCCTTTCATAAAGTCGTTGGATCCATCAATGTACTTGGACATTGCAATCGGGAAATTCTCGTTCAAACCTTTTTAAAGGGAGATGAGTATGTTGTGAATTCAGTGAGTCTTGATGGAGAAGCGTATATTGTGGCTATTCTCAAAAGCACAAAGCGTTTCTTGCCAGGACATGGTTTTATTTATGACCGAGAAGTCATGATGGAGCGTGAAGGTCCTACACAAAAAGCTCTTGCATCGATGCATGAAAAGGTTCTAAAGGCATTAAAAATTGATCATGGCCCAGCTCATGGAGAGTACATGATGACTGAAGAAGGCCCCATTCTCATCGAAGTAGCTTCTCGTATTTCTGGTGGAATACATAAAAAAGCCAATGATCTCAGCGTAGGATGCAATCAGGTTGATTTAACTGTAGATGCTTATGTCGATCAAAAGGCTTTCCTTGAAAAGACAAAAGCCCCCTATCAAAGAAAAAACCACTTCTATCAGGTTCTTTTAAGTACAAATAAAACTGGCACTCTCCATGGAACAGATCAATTCCTTGAAGAGATCAGAAAACTCCCAAGTTACTGCGATATGAAATTAAAAATAAAAGAAGGGATGATCATTCATCCAACCGTCGATCTTATCTCGGCTCTTGGAAGCGTTTTTCTAGTCCATGAAAATCAGGAAGTAATTGAATTAGATTATAAAAAAATTTGCAATCTTGTAGATCAATTAATTCCTTTTCAAGAAGAAAAATAAAATATTTTTTCGTATGTATTTAAATCATTAACTATAATATAACATTTTCTTAACAATAAACCAATAGAGAGCCATATCCAATGAATCCCGTAGCTCGTTCCATGTTTCATACTCTACCCCTCCGCACCATTTACACAACAAATCGTGTTATTTCTGGATCAAAACTTACAGAGAGCATGCTTTCTGATGTAATCAAGGGGCAAGCCTTAGCTTGTCATGTAGAAGATTTCATCCCAAAAGATGAATGTAGATTATTAACTTCACGGCTTATACGTAAGTTGCCTTATGAATACTATGAGTATGCTGAAGGTTCTGTGGGTCGAATCGGCTTTTCCTTTTCAGAAGCTGGGACCCCAGAAACTCGCAAGAGATACTATGAAGAAGCTTTACCCTCTATAGAAGCGATCCGTAAAGCCTGTGGAGATCTCGGATCTCCAATCGATAAATTTCGCCTTACTCTTCAAGACGTTTGGTCTTATGGAGCCAACCTTGAGATGCTCGATGAGGGAAAAAAGATGTTTGTCGGTTTATGCCGGATGATTGAAGCGGATAAGAATATTTTACCTCACCAAGACATGATCCGGTGGTATGATAAGGCATCTCCTCGATCCCAAGAAATTATCTCCCAATTAACCATGAATATTTACCTCCAAATTCCTAAAATGGGAGGAGAGCTCGAATTATGGGATTGGGGTTTTCGAGATAAAGAAGAGTATGAGAAACATGCTGAAGGATCTTATGGTATTGATAAAGCTAAGTTAGACCCCCCAGCTTTAATTATTCAGCCTAAAATAGGAGATTTGGTTCTCTTCAACCCTGAGAAACTGCATTGTATTACTACAGGGTCCGGACAAAGATTCTCTGTTTCCTGTTTCATAGGGTATCGAGGAGACAAGAAGCCTCTGACTTACTGGAGCTAAATATCATGTTACAAATAAGGAGTATGTGTATGTCATTAGCAGCAGCCACTGGAGCAGAAAAGCTCTATATGTTTGGAACCTATCATTATCATGGAGATGCTATGGTTACAGGAACTGGAGTTGATCCCAAAAAAGGGCGTTACGTCCTCTTGAATCAAACCCACTTCCATCCTCAAGGAGGAGGTCAGCTTTCTGATTTAGGAAAAATCAATGGAGTGGCTATTACTCATGTAGCTAAAATGGCTCTCGGAGAAGGACATCTTTTTGATGTAGCTCATCATTATGCAGGAGAAGAGGATCTCTTTACTTTAGGGCAAGAAGTTGTATATGAGGTTGATGCAGAAAGACGCCGCCTTGCAGCGACTTGGCACTCAGCAGGACATCTTCTCGCCGCCGTTGTAGAGAGAGTTTTTCCCCATCTTATAGGGGTAAATGCTCACCACTTCCCTGGCGAAGGGCGAGTTGAGTTCAAGCTTTCCTCTGAAGGGAGCTTCCCAGCAAAAGGAGAAATTGAATCCCTCGTTCTTTCTGAATATTCTAGAGAGATTCGTGAGGGACGTCCTGTCACTGTAGACAATGGAGCTGTGCGAACCATTGCCTTTGGAGACCATCGATTGGTTCCTTGTGGAGGAACTCACGTGGAGTCAACGGCAGAACTCCCTGAAATTACCATTAGAAAGGCCGACGTCAAAAAAGGTGTTTTGACAATCGGTTACGATCTCAGCCCTTTAGGTAAATAACGTTTTTTGAGTACAGCGCCTTAATACAAGGCGCTGTGTATACAAACTTTAAGGAAATTCACAAATGAACTCTATATCTGCATACAGCGCTCATACTCCATTTGACTTTGACTCTATTCGACGTGGCAAACTAGGCCTATCTGAAGAGGAACTCTCCAACCTCCCTCAAGAAAATCTCAACTATTATCTGGAAAATTATAGCCATTTTCTTGCTCTAAGCCGAGAGTCTAACGACCATATTGCCTTGATCAAGCTCGATAGAGAAACCTTTCTATACATCTTTACTCCACCCTATTCTTTTAGAAGCCCTAGTGGAGTGTCAAATAGCCCCAATCCCTACCTCCGTCGGATGCTTTCAGAAGGAACGATGACGATTCAAGAAATCCTGTCTTTAAGTAAGGCCGATTTAGAAGAAAGATGTACATCATGGCAACCTCTCCATCATCCCTTTGGATGATTGCCTTGCAATAGTGCATGAACAGGTGCAAGCTCACTCATGATATCCTGAGGGTCCATATCTGCCCTGGCCTGTTTTCCTTCAGGGTTATAGATAAAAAAGTGATCAATCGCTTTAGAGTGAAAGACGTAAGGAGAAATATTTGTGCAGTAAGGGGATACCATGCTGTACGGAGAGGTTGCCCTGCCATAGGCAAGTTTGAGTGCTCCTTCCATCTCCACTTCATTGAAATTCATATCTCCCATAGCAATGATGGTATCCTCAACATGTGTTTCTTGAAGTGCAGCTAGGTAGTTTGCAAATTCAAAACGAGCGGGCTTAGTCGGATCTCCTGGAAGGTGACCATTGATGATATGCAGGATCTCTTGATTGTCCTTTCGGAAGAGAGAAATCTGTTGAATAGATCTAACAGAACTTTCTGAGAAAAGACCTGCTACCCCTTTCGCTTCAATGATATCGAACTTATCCATATTGAGGATGAAGGCATCTCCATGGTGGACAATGATTTTGTAATTCGAAGGAAGCTGAGGTTGCAGCGTCTGAACGAATGCCCTGTTACACTCCTGCAGCGCAATAATATCCCTGGGCTTTGTGGGATGCTGAATCATTTCCATCACAAGGCGTGCTGTATGAAGATCTCGACGGGTCAGCTTTGAATTGTCAATATAGACATGTTCGTCAGCAATCAGAGAACGAGCCAGCCCTTGATGATTTTTTTCTATCACCCAATCCATATAGTCGGAGTCTAGGACATTCCAAGAAGCGATGTTGAGATGATCAAATTGCATCGCAATAGGAAGATGATCGGAGGGGAATCTCCACTGTTCTTGTAGTTCGCCAACAGAGACACCCATCGGATCTTTTAAGCGAGGAGCTCCCTCAAGAGAGGCTTTCATCCACCTTAAAGAAGCTTTTGAAGACATTGCCTTAGATGTCCCAATAAAGCTCTCCTCATAGAAAGGAGCTTCAATGATATATTCTATCGCAGTTTCTGGCAGATAAGCTGGTTCCACTGAAATCATACTTAACGATCCTCAATTGGTCTGGGGTTAATATTTAATAGGAGTTTTCCATTTTCATCAATTCCCTCAAGAGTGCCCTGGAGAGAAAAATTCGCTTCTTCATACCCGTGATAAAGAGAGCGTTCCATTCCACTAAAATGAATGGCAATTTCCGGCTTTTTATTTTGAGAAAATTTGATCACAAAATGATCAGCTGGAGTGTACCAATTCTTACGAAATTCATTAGGATATTCCTCTCTAAACCAGTCCAAGTTTTTTTTTCCTGTCCATTCGATAGTGACATCGTCCTTGGAAACTATAATGTGTGGATTTCTCGGAAAATGATTCTTCTCTACGAAAGAAGAAATAAATTGTTCTGCCTCTAAATGAGCTGCTTCTGATTGAGACATTTCTGTTTCTAAAAAATTTGTATGATTTTTCAAAGAATTTAACTGATGAATTTGATTCATAAAAACCTCCGATTTTATTCGATTTTTATTATAAGTTGTTAAATTAACTTAGTCAATTGCAACAAATTAATTAAATAAAAATGAAAATTATTTTCAGCAATACCCCTAACACTAACCTTTTTTAAAGAAATAACAGGATGGCAGGATGGTCAGGATAGGGATTTTATTTTTTTTATCCTGCCTATCCTGCCATCCTGCTATTTCTTTAAAAAAAGTCTTATCTATTTTTTTTCGAAGAAGTGTGCCGGCGAGAATTGCTGATCAATTACCAGCTCTCAGCCCAAGTGTGATACGCAAAACTCTCTTTTGAAAGAAAAACAGTGAGCTGCCCCTGGGTAATATTTCCATCCCAGTATTCTTTTTGGAGCGTAGAAGGAAAAGGGAAAAAAAGAGCCTTTGGGTAAATCACGACTTTTTCTCCTTCCCCTGCCTGAATGCCTTGAATCAAGATGCGGGTGAAAAAATCACATCCTGTCATTTGAAACGTCTCTTCAACTGTCAGTTTGTATTTTGTTAAAAGAGATAGCTGTTCAACACACCTATGGATCAAGGGATGATGGGGGGCTGCACCAATAAGCCCATTTCCCACTACCCCCTCATCTTGAAGCCCTGTATAAAATAATGAGGTGTGATGAAATGGATCAAACGGTTTTAAACACTCAAAATCAACATCGACATAAAGGCCCCCATACTGATCTAAAATCTCATACCGCCAAATGTCTGATTTCATTCCATAGCTATTTGCAAGATCAAATGCCGTTTTGTTCTTAAACGAAAATTGGGCAAGATCTTTTTCGGTCCATAATTTATATTCCCAGGAAGGATGAGCTATTTTCCAACTCTCCATAAATTTTTCAAACCGCTTGGGAATTGCTCCCCCTAGCCAAATTTGATGAATGATTTTAGGAATCAGCGGTTTCTCTGAGTAGGGAACTACGGTGTAGTTGTTTTTTTCATAAAGAGTTTTGAAAAGAGAGAGATCAAAACGATAGGTTTCAATGTAACGAGGGGACATTCCCTCATCAAAAGAGATCGCTCCCAAAAAAAAGAGCACTGGCAAAAACATCTTCCTCTCCCAAAAATCGCAGTATAGTGTGGCGATTATTTTTTCCGCACGCTAAACTTCAAGTTATGAAAACTTTCAATTCAGAAGAAGCCATTTTGGATTTCCTCCGTTTTATGGAGCACAGTTCATCCCCCTACCATGCAGCTCGAGAACTTTCTCACCGATTTGCTCATTGTGGATTTATGCCCCTTTCACTCAAGGAACCTTGGTCCTTACAAAAAGGAGAACGGTATTTTGTTGAAGAAGGGGGAGCTGTATTTGCTTTTTCTCTCCCATCTGAACAAATAGAAAAAGCGATTGTGGTCGCCTCACATACCGATAGCCCAGCCCTCATGCTTAAACCACATCCTCAAAAAAACAGGGATCAACTCCTTTTCTATAAGACAGAAGTTTATGGCAGCCCCATTCTGCGCTCTTATCTTGATCGAGATCTTCTCCTTTCTGGCATTGTCATTACAAAACAAGGAACGAAAGAACTTGTCTCATTTGAAGAATTTCCTTGCATTATCCCCTCACCAGCGATTCACCTCGATCAAAAAGAAGAAATTAATCCCGAACTTCACCTTCTCCCTCTGATAGGGCTCGATAAATGGCCGCTAGACTTCCATGATTTTTTAAGTTTTGATCTCTTCCTCACCCCCATGGATCCTCCTCGCCGATTTGGAAAGAGTAGAGAACTCATCGCCTCCTGCCGCATTGATAATCTAGCAAGTGCCTATGCTGGGATGGTAGCGCTCGTTCACTCCACTTCCAAAAATCACCTGATGATGTATGCCGCATTCAATCATGAAGAAATTGGCTCTTCAACGGATGTAGGAGCCTCTTCTCCCTTGTTTCAGGAAATTTTTTCCCGCATCGCTTCTTCGCTCCATCTCAATCAAGAAGAAAAATATGCCACACTTCACAAATCTCTCTGTATCTCTTGCGATATGGCACAAGGATTTCATCCCCTTTATGAAAATGCATTTGACCCTCAAAATACTCCCCACCTTGGCAAAGGAGTTGCCCTTAAAGTCAATGCCAAAAGGCGCTACAGCTCTCACGCTGCAACCCTAGCTCCCCTTGTCGAAGTGGCTCATCGACATAACCTCCCATTACAATATTATGCAGCGAGAGCAGACAAACGTTCAGGATCTACGATTGGATCCCTTCATGCAACTGCTACAGGTATGGCCACTGTGGATATTGGAGCACCTCAACTTGCCATGCACGCTGCACGAGAAGTGATGGCAACCCAAGATTTTATTGATCTCTGTTATCTTTTAGGTCATTCATTGGAGGAATGCCGTGGACCATTTTAAAGGCAAAACTGTCCCCGAACATCTCATCGAAGCGAGAAAAAAAGGGGCTGCAGCTTCTGCTGAAATTCACGGTTCTGAAGTCAGCGGCTTTCTCTTCTCTGCCTGTGACTGCCTTAAAGAAGGGATTGTCCTTTTTACGATTGTCTATCTTCTTTCCGGACAAACCTACCTTATCCCTTTTAGTATTGGCTACCTTATTTTCAAAGTGGGAAGATCGGCACGCCTTGGCTGGTCCAGATTGGAAAGGCTCCACCGTCTCATTAAAGAAGAAAAATATGAAATCGAACATCACAGAGACCAGGAAAGAGAAGAACTCACAGCGATTTATGAAGCCAAAGGGGTACAAGGGAAACTCCTGACTGATCTCATCGATGTGCTCATGGCAGATGATAATCGCCTTCTTCAGGTGATGCTACAGGACGAACTGGGCCTTTCCCTAGAAACATACGAACACCCCATAAAACAGGCCTTTGGGGCATTTTTAGGAGCCTTTGCCGCAGCACTCCTTGGAATCACCTCCCTTCTTGCAGGAGGAACTCCAGGGCTTTTTATCACAGTATGTATACTTACACTGATTGCTACTCTACTTCCTGCTCAAAAAGAAAATAACAATCTGATTAAAGCAGCGATTTGGAGTATAGGTATCTCGTTTTTAGCTATTGGTATCGTTTATTTTTTATAGGAATTTTTATGTCTATTGAATCATTAGCTCCTTTTTTATATGATAATTTTGCAGAATACATAGAGTGTACTCCCCCTAATCCAGATGATGTCGAAACTCTACATAGTTGTTCAGACCTTTCAGAATCTGAAGATAGCCTACCTGTAAAGAAAGGTAAATCCATTTGGATACTGGGAAATTCTTTCCGCTCTTGGTCGAAAGAGAAACAAGCCTTATTTCGTAGATTAATGAAACCTCATACTGAGGATCCAACGAGGTTATCCACAGAAGCATTTGAAAAACTTTGCCAAAATACAGCAACCGCAATGAATAAAACACTTTCATCTAAGGACCAGTTAACGAGGGAGACTGTGGAAGAATTATATATCCACTATCTCAAACCCAACAACACCTTTTCAAAATGAGCTATCTGTTTGATGATTTTTTTACTTCGGAACAAGAAGAAAGCATTAGCCCTTTTTTGGAAAAAAAATCCCGTCATCTTGGACATAATCTCCCCATTAAAAGTGCATCTCTATCCGCTTTTTGCCTCCTTCTTGCTTTTGCCCTTTCTTTTGTAAACCCCTCATTTTCACACCTTTGCCTTGTGATTGTCTTTTTTTTATCAGGGGTCCCCGCTCTGATTGATACGTGTGAAGATCTAAAACATTTTGTCATCAATATCGATATTCTGATGACCCTAGCTGCTTTTTTAGCCGTTTTAATCGGCAGTCCACTTGAAGGGGGACTTCTTCTTGTTCTATTTGATCTCTCTGGCTCTATGGAAGAGATGGTGACAAGGAAAGCCTCATCTGCCCTTACCCACCTTACTAAGCTTGCCCCCTCCACTGCCAATATCATCGGCGAAGATGGACATATCCACGAGCGGGCTGTTCGAGATATTGCAATTGGGACCCGAGTTCTTGTGAAAGCAGGGGATATCGTCCCTTTAGATGGCACTGTGACAGAAGGGCGTTCTTTTCTCAACCTGGTTCATCTTACCGGAGAAAGTATCCCTGTATCTAAAGGTATAGGAGATCCCGTGCAAGGGGGCAGCCGCAATCTCGATGGGAGCCTTACGATTGAAGTTACCCACCTCAGTTCCGAATCAACAATAGCCCGAATCATCCGGCTCATTCATGAAGCCCAGGAAATGAAACCAAAGCTGCAACAATTCCTCGATCGTTTTGGAAAAATTTATGCCCCGACGATTATTCTCCTTTCTCTCTTTTTTGCCCTGGTCCTCCCTTGGATTTTTTCCATCCCCTATCTTGGAACCGAGGGAGCTATCTACCGCTCTTTGGCCTTTCTGATTGCCGCCTCTCCCTGCGCACTGATCATTGCAACCCCGACGGCCTACCTTAGCGCTCTCTCTTCCTGTGCTAAACAGGGCCTTCTTTTAAAAGGGGGGATTGCCCTCGACGGTCTTGCCAGTTGCCATACTATTGCCTTTGACAAAACAGGGACTCTCACCACGGGAGATCTTGAACTCGACTCTTCCCTCCTTTTAAAAGGATCCCTTTCTCCTGAGGAGGCTCTTCATCTTGCTGCCTCCCTGGAAGTTCATTCGAGCCATCCCATGGCTGCAGCTCTTGTGAAACATGCAAAAAATGAGGGGCTTTCTCTCAGTCCTGTAGTCAACTTCCGCGCCATCTCTGGGTATGGACTGGAAGGAACGATTGATGGGAAACAAGTAAAAATAGGCAATAGCTCCTTTATCAATGAAAAAGAAGCCCTTTCTCATAAACAAAACCTCCAACTTACCTTTCTTCAAGTGAACGAGTCCCTTTATGCCTTTCATTTTATCGATCATCTTCGCCCTAAAATGGCAAACACCATCGCTCTCCTCAAAAAGGAGTTCAAGATCACTATGCTGACTGGAGATCACCAAGAAAGCGCCCTTGCTGTCGGAGAAAAACTCGGCATTACCAATATTTATAGCGGCCTTAAACCCGAAGACAAACTCAAAATTATCTCCACCCTTTCTCAAAAAGAGGGGTTAATTATGGTAGGGGATGGCATCAACGATGCCCCTGCACTTGCAAGAGCTACCATCGGGATCTCTATGGGAAAAATGGGGAGTACAACAGCCGTAGATGCGTCAGATATCGTCTTTCTTCACGATCAACTAGAGCTACTCTATGCACTTACCCTCAAAGCTCGAAAAACGGTGCGTATCGTCAAAGAAAACATCACCCTAGCCCTTTCAGTGATCTGCCTAGCAACAATCCCTTCTCTCCTTGGTCTTATTCCCCTGTATCTTGCTGTCATCCTTCATGAAGGAGGCACCTTGATTGTGGGGCTGAATAGCTTACGCCTTTTACGATCTCTTAAAGAATCCAGTTCACCCACATAAGCACGGGCTCCCATTTTTCCTATCGCTCACAAGATATAATAACGTAAACACCTAACCAGCAACGAGTTATTTTATTTAATTGAATTTAGATTAAAAATAGTGATATAATAAATGAATAACTATATTGTAGGTTGTATTTTTATGAATATTACAAATATTAATCCTAGTTTTGATGATTTTTTGGACCAGTTACCTTTAGACAATGACTTATTATCTGAAGACTCATTCTTCGAAGATTTAGACTCCACGGATGCATTCCGATCGACTCACACCCCTCCACCCCTTACTGGTAGGGAGCTTGTTGTTATTTCCCCTTTTGCAACATCAATAACCCCTCCCCTTGCACCTGCGCCCAGAGCGCTTGGTTTTATCTCTCCTCTTACACCACCACCCTTACCTGTACTACCGATAAGCGCTCATCCCTCTTCAACTAGAAGCGAAGAGTCCCCACCTCCTCTTAAAAAAATGAGAACAATAGCGACACCTCCTCCACCTATTCCTGAAGGAGAACTCCCCTATCTAGGTCAAACGATTGACACATGGTCTCAAGATGCAAAAGACGTGTTTGCTTATTTTATAGGACGTCTAGAAAAATCAACACCACAGCTAGACAAACCCACTCGCACAGCCATTGCTAAAGAGATGAATTTGCGTTTTAAGATGAGCCCCCCTATGACCATCCTCGATGTGCAACTCTACCATGACACGCTACGAAACCTTAAATAAACAAATTTATATTAAATTTAATAATAAGTTGTTTATATTTAAGTTATGGATAGAAATGAAAAAAAACTGAACAAACTTGAACTTGAAAAGGCTATTACCGAGGAAAGTGCCCTTTTCCGCAAATACTACCTCTGGCTAGAAGCCCACATGCCTCCCAAATTCTTCAAGGAAATCCCCCACGATCACCTCACCCTCATCTGCCATAATCTCATGGGATTTCCCATGCAAAATTTCTTTTCTCAACTCTTCTTAGATAACTGCGCTTTTGTTCTCTGCTTAGACAGCCCCGATGCTGACCTGCAGATTCTTAAACATTACAACTTCTACGGCATACGCAATTACCAAACTTACTTATCTGATGCCCCTCCCCCTTTTAAAGGTATCAAAACCAAATTGCGCCTTGCTGCAATCTACTTTTCGGAGCTCAATGGGAAAACCCTTCCCGCAGAAGAGGCCCTTCCCCATGTCGATAAAGAGCGCCTCTTTAAACAACTCCAAGCCATTAATCCATCTCTTACCCACTCCGAATTTCTCGAATTTGTATGCCAAATGAACCCCCGATTTCTCCGCTCTCTCAATGAAGAGAAACTCCTTCAGGCGATGGATGTCTTTTTGAGAGCAAAAACCCGAGACCATTGCCAATATGAAGTTTCGTATCCCCCTCAGGAAGCAGATACCCCTTCGATGCAAATTGTCTTTGCCTGGAAAAACACCCCCAAACATCAGTTTCTCTACCATCTTGCAAAAACCATCTACCGCCATAATTTATCAATGACACGGGTTAATGCAACCTATGTTGACCCTTATTCAAAAGACAGCATTCTTCTTATGTCCTTGGGACTTAACGGAAAAAATGGAGAAGATGCGAGAAAAGCGACCGATATTGCCGACTTCCTTCAGGAACTCGTGACTCTGAAATACTTTGACCATTCTGACCTCATTGAATCGGTCTTTGTGGATACCTCCCTTCTGAGAGGCAATTTAGGCAATCTCCTCCGTTCTATCATAAGCTTTGTCCATCAAATCCTTGTACACAAAGATCCCAATCTTTATACCGTCGCCAATATCGAAGAGGCCTACTGTCGTCATCCCGAACTCACCGTACATCTTTGTCGTCTCTTTGAATTAAAATTTTGCCCCGCTCAAAAAGACCTCTCGCTCTATGACAAGGAAAGAACCTCTTTTTTAACCTTAGTGGATGCGATTGACACCGGGAACCCTTCTAATGATCAGCGACGAATTAATGTCCTCAAACAAGGGCTTAATTTCATCGATCATGTTCTAAAAACCAACTTCTACAGGGCAAATAAATGTGCCCATAGTTTTAGGCTCAATCCCGAGTACCTCAACCAAGTCCCCTTTAATCGAAGTGAAAAATTTCCCGAAATTCCTTTTGCCATCTTTTTTATCAAGGGGATGCATTTTATCGGCTTCCATATTCGGTTTAAAGATCTCGCACGGGGAGGGCTGCGTACCGTCATGCCTCAACGCACCGAGCAAATGGTCGCAGAGCGAAATAATGTCTTCATTGAATGTTATAACCTAGCTTACACCCAACAAAAGAAAAACAAAGACATCCCAGAAGGGGGAGCTAAAGCGATTATTTTCCTTGAGCCATATGACAGACTCTCCTCAGAATCAGCCATTTATCAGCGAGAGCTCCAAGGGCGCAATCTCAAAGATGAAGAAATAGCACTCATTTTAGAGAACTTCAAGAAAGAACAGAAACTGGAATATCTCTATCAAACACAAAGAGCCTTTGTGCACAGTTTACTTACCCTAATCAATTGTGAAGATAATGGAGTGTTGAAAGCGAAAGATATTATCGATTACTACAAAAAACCTGAATATATCTACCTTGGCCCTGATGAAAACATGCATAACGTGATGCTAGAGTGGATTGCGGAATACAGCAAACTCTGTGGATATAAGCCGGGCATCGCCTTTATCTCGAGTAAACCCGGTGCAGGCATCAATCACAAAGCTTATGGAGTCACTTCGTATGGGGTGAATGTGTGCATGATTGAGGCTCTCAAATATTTGGGGATTGACCCTACCACAACCCCCTTTACGATTAAGATTTCTGGGGGACCTGATGGGGATGTAGCTGGAAACCAAATCCTTAACCTATCACGGCTTTTCCCCAATACAGCGAAATTAGTTGCCCTAACCGATATTTCTGGAACGATTCACGATCCCGAAGGACTCGATCTCCCGGCCATGGTTCACCTATTTGAAAAGGGGCTGCCGATCCGAGAATATCCTGTTAAATTACTCCACAATGGAGGTTTCCTTCTCGACACGCAAACCAAAAAAGAACAAACCGCCTACATGCAGCAAACGCTGCTTTACCGTAAAGTAGAAAACAACCTCATTGAAGAATGGATTTCTGGGAATGAAATGAACCATTTGATGAGATCTAATCTCAATCAAACGTATGCCGATGTGTTTATTCCTGCAGGAGGACGCCCTAGAACATTAAACGATCAAAACATCCAAAATTACCTTGATCCGTTAGGTAAACCCACTTCCCTAGCCATTATTGAGGGAGCAAATCTGTATCTTACCCCGGAAGCTCGCCATTTTCTTGAAGATCGCGGCGTAATCATTATCAAAGATAGCTCTGCAAATAAAGGAGGAGTCATTGCCTCTTCACTCGAAGTCCTTGCGGGGCTTACTCTTTCTGTAGAAGAGTTTCTAGAGCATAAAAATGAATTGATGAAAGAATTTCTCGGCATCATTAGGCAACGAGCAGAGGATGAATCAAAACTCATTTTGCAGACACATCATGAAACGGGTGATCATACAACCGCCATTTCAGATCAAATTTCTCTCAGAATCAACACTTACATGTATCAAATTCTCGATTATCTCACGAACGTTTCCCTTTCCAACAACCCGGATGACCCGCTCATCCGCTGCCTTTATAATTTCTGTCCTCCCCTTCTGACCCGTCTTTATAAAGAGAGGATTCTAAAGCTTCCCGATATGCATAAAAAAGCGATGATTGCATGCCACATTGCTTCAAAGATTGTGTATTCGAAAGGACTGGGGTGGTCTCCGACGATTGTAGACATCCTTCCCATCATTGTGAATGATCCAAGCGTTCTTATCCCCCCTCAAAATTGACCTCACCGCCCATTGCCGTCACCGTCACCGAATGTCGGGCCTGACCCCGCGACCCTAGAAAAGAAAAAATACTAACAGGATATTAGGATTCGCTTCGCTTGCAGGATAAGAA
>JAGOSM010000005.1 GCA_018062315.1 Simkaniaceae bacterium
TAACCTCGAGATTATAAGGGGTGTGTGGGCTTGAAGTGACGTGTTTCCCAGCAAAGCCTGCACTATAAAAGGAAGCACTAAGCATGTAGTCATTAGTGGGGAGTTTGCTAAGGACGAGAGTTCGAATCTCTCCACCTCCATTGCCGAAGGCTCGACCTACATAAAGGGGCGAGCCGGACGCCTCTCGCGGGCATCTTTAAGCGATCTCTCCTCAGAAATAGCCGGTGGCTATTCCCTTCGTCGTGATCTCTTAAATCTGCTCCGCGATAGATCGCCCGTTCTCCCCTTTCTGCAGCTCTCACCTCCGACCTTTTTAAAATCAAAAAGAAGCTATACCCAAACAAGCTGAAGCGTTGGTATTTCGGCTGTGCCAAAGCCCAAATGCCAACTCTTCAGCTTGAAAGTTCCAGGTATCCACTAATGAAAAAATGCATCCATTTTTAATGGCCTCCGTCTTCCGCTGCATCTAATAATTTTGTGCCATATAAGAAAAAATATAAACAATAGGCTTGTAAATCACAATTCACAGCTCAAATGTCCGAATGTCAGGCTTAGGCCCCACATACAATCGTCTTTAAACAACTTTATTCTTAGAAGTTAATTTTTGGCGTTTTTTTGGAGCCGATGGTTTTTTTATACGCTTTGTTTTGGGTGCGTTGGGAGCTGGAGATCCGCGCAATAAGCCATCTGTACTTAAATCTTCATCAAGATCTGGCCAGTGAATTCCATAGCCCCCTCCGCAAAGTTCCCAATAAGATCGTTGTTTTGAGGTAGCTTTTAAGAGTTTTGGATACCATGTTAAAGGAACAGAGATCGTTCTCCCATCCATAAGATCAACAACAAGTGAGTCCCTGGTAAAATAAACAGCCTCAACACGTTCATCAGTTTTAAGAGCCAAAGTACCCATACCACTCGTCCATTAGTAATTTTTGATGTTCAGCTACTAGTTTAAGTAGCTCGTTTAGTTCTTTTTTGGAGAACCCTATATTAGCAGCTAGAGCTATCTTTTTTAACCAAAATTTTGCAGAGGAACTATCCTTATCTACATGAACGTGGGGAGGTTCGTTGGGCTCATGACTGTAAAAGTAAAATCGATAGGAACCAATTCTTAAAACTGTTGGCATTTGAAGACCTCATACAAAATATATGTATAGAATTTTATATTAAATCGCAAAGATGAAAAATATGGACCCACTTAATGTGTGCTAGGGGTCAGGCATGACCCCTCCATTTTCTTTACACAAAAATCTTCTTTTTTTAAGCTAGCCTTTTCTAAAAAGAATAGGACAAAAGAAGATGGTTTTTGTAAAAGCCAAGGTAGGACCTCCCAACATTGGAGATCCTGAGGATAGAATCACTGTCCAATATTTCGATGAAGAAGGGAATATGACTATTCGTAGTGGAGGCACTCGCGCCTGGAGATGTAATAACCCAGGAAACTTACATAGAAGCCACTACAGCATGAGCAAACAAAGAAGAGCGATAGGCTTTGCTGGAGATGCTAAGGATGAATATGCCGTATATCCTAATAAAGAGGTAGGACACGAAGCCCTCGTCGTAATGTTAAAAGGTTCGGTATACTCGCCTTTAACTCTACGGGAAGCCATGCTCCGTTATGACAAAAAGAAGAAAGATTACATTGATATCATAGCTAAGAGAACTGGACTTAATCCAGAAAGAATCATTAAATCTCTAGATGACAATGAATTTGAAAGTTTTTGGAAAGCCATTGAGCATGTTGAAAGTTGGGTAGAAGGGAAGGAGGATTTCATTCCAAAATGGATCATCTCCGGAGTTCACAAAAAGAGAGGGACGATTTTTGAATACCTAATTCAAACTGCACAAGGGGCTCTTTGGTTGAAAAAAGAAGAAACTATCCTACTCGCCACCGAAGGCAAGCTTCATGCCATTGTTGTGCATCTAAAAAATGGAACGATGTATCTTCGCCCTGAGCATAGATCCGCTCCATTTGAATTGGTCACCCAGGAACTCTCATGAAAAAAATAGGGGTCTGTATCATATTGGCACTTTTACTTTCCAGCTGTGATAAGCAAAAAACGAAGCCCATTAATATCGATAACCTCACCTCTCTTAAAACTGAATTCCTTCAACAGATCACTACAAGTGATGCTGAAGAAGGACCTTTCAGCTTCAATTATAATTTTAGAACCATCTTCTTCTCCAAAGAGGTAACAAGCCTATTTGGTGAAATCTGTATTCATGATCGGCTGCCCCATGGGTGGAAGTACTACGAAGGCAAAACCTTTTACACAATAAATAATAGGCGTAAGGAGATCTTGTTAAGCGATCTTTTCAAAACTAATAGCCAAAGAGAGTTTTTAAGGAAAATCTGCGAAGATAGCTTGAAAAAAGAATCGATATCCTACTTTGCAGGCAAAGATCCCTTGTACACCTCTCTTCCATATGACTTTATCCATACTTTTGTCATAGATGACAAGAACCTCATCATTATTTTTCAACCCTATGCAGTTGGAGGGGGTGCCGATGGTCCCTTCCTAGTTAAAGTCCCCTTCACCGACCTTAAGGGACATTGGGAAGAGTCGCATCCCATACATGCTTTGCTGAGTAAGTCCATTGAATCGCGCGACTTTACTTCCTCTTGGGATCTAAAGCAATTCTATGAAGATTTAACAAAAGAAGAGGCGTAAATTCATGCAATAGTGCATAGAGGAGCGTGTTCGAATCTCTCTATTTTATTCCCAAATGTCCGAATGTCCGGCCTGACCCCATCATACATGACCCCATCATACACCAAATCTAAAGGGATTTGCACTTTGGATTCTGTCATAGGAAAAACTTTCCAATCATTTCTGGTTGCAGCCCCTTGAGTACTTGCTGCACTAGCAAGCAAGAACAAAAAGAAAAACCGTTTCATAAATCCCCTTATATAAAATTGATCCCAAGAAATATCACTCTTATATTCAGAAGTTCTGCAATATACCAAAACAAGCTAAAGAACTGGCATTTGGGCCTTAAATTTTTTGCACGACAAAACGGAAAATCTTCAGTTCCTCTACTTCAAGTGCTTTGACAATAGATTCATAACCTTCTATGGAAGCCTCTAACCCTGCTTCATCAAAATAGGTTAAAAATGTTTGATGTTCCTTATCGTTTTGAAGTCGCTTCACAATCTCTTGATTGAATCGATGATAGACACAACTATCGTCCCTTACAGAAAGAATCGTAAAACCATTTTTTTCCAATAATTCGATATAACCGTTTTTGCTTTCTGGGAAAAGAGCTAGATTCTCTAGTGCAACTAACCGTGCTATATTTCCTCCCCATTGCTTATTACTAGAGCTTAACCAGTCAGTAATAACTAGTAGGCCTCCCTTTTTAAGAAGTCGGTAACATTCTTGCAAAATCTCATCTTTTGTTTCAAGATGCGTAAGCACCCCCTTGCTATAGATGATATCATAGCTGTCATTAGGGATAGACCAACCTGTATTGCTATCACTGAGACGAAAATCCACCCTCCCTTTAAGATGCTCAGGTGTTCGGTTTTTTGATTCCTCTACCATCCATCTATTTACTTCGAGTCCCGTTATCTGCATCGAGAACTTCTCAGCCAAATAAAAAGCAACCCCTCCTATTCCTGAACCAATATCTAGTCCTACTTTATTTTCCAAAGGAAGTGAGTCAAACATATAGTCTATTCCCTCTAAACCACCTTCTGACATCATGCCTGCACCATAAGCGGCTTCAAGCTGTAAGCAGTAATGAGGAGTATATTCCTCTTCCAACGATGAAAAATGCGATTTTCTGATAAACATGAGTAACCCCGTTCGTTAAGAAATTATTAACCTAAGTTTCGATTTATTTCCAATGAATTGACATTCTCTTCCTGTTTTTGGTAATTTCCGAAAACATTCTTATTTTACTCATACACAGCCTACTTTCTTGACGTTATAAAGCTAAATTCATTAAATAGTTGAGACCACTTGTCCAAGATAGTGAGCCGATGGGATTCCGCATACTTCTTTATTCGCCGTCTTAGCAAGGAAAAATCCACTGTATCGATTTTGTACTGAAGGTCTTCCCAAGAATCAAAATAGGTAATTATCTCTTCTCGTCCAGGTTGATACCATTCCGAAAGCTCGAAAAGTTCTCTCTCAACTAAATACTCCCGATTAACAAACCAATATTGATCATCTTGAAGGAGGGTTTTAAGAAAGGAGATAGAAGGAATAAAATAGGGAATTCCTTCTGAGATATTTTCAAATAAAGCTAAATTTGACCATGCATAGGGAAAATGAATAATTCCTTTGAAATCACTTAAATCTGCCGCTCCATTGTATCTTCCACAATAAATAGGTGTCGTTAGTTCCGAACATTTATTAAAAAAAAGCTCTTCATTAGAATAAGGTGGAAGAAAAAAAGTGTCTTTCTTATTAATTGTATGAGGAATCAAAGAACCAGAAGCTAACCTCTTCGTAATAGGAGCGCAGGGAGTAATCACGAGATCTCCCGTGTCTACTCCGTTTTTTAGTGCATATTCATGCTCAAATAAAGTATAAGCTACTACTTTTACATTCTGAATTTGGGAGGCTTTCTGGAATAGTTGATAAAATTCAGCATCTGGGAAAGGACAATCTAAGCTTGCTTGATCACTATAATCGAAACGATTGCACACCCAAACGATAAGAGGTTTGGTAAAGCCATTTTGCAAAAAAATCCGAGCCAAAGGGGCTGTATCGGAAGTCATAATTACGTCAAACTGGTCAAAGGTAGATTTATGTAATTTAAAGATGCGATCAGCTCTTTCGTGCCCCATATTATAAAGAACATTCCCTTGAGAGATCCCATCAAAGAATAAAGCAGGAAGATCCGGAATAAACCAGGTCTCCACTTCAAATCCTAATACCTGAGCAACCTCTTGAATTTCCTGAGCGCATCCCTTATGGAAGGTCAAATGAAGAACCCGAAAGGGCTCTTGCTGTGCGATTGCAAAATTGCAAATTACTAACAAAAGAGCACCAAGCCTTATCATTTTTGTAACACCACCTGATACTCATCCATTATCACTTTAAAACCATGCTGGAGTAAAAAAGGAAGTGAGTATTTGGATTTACCAAGATCACTTAATTCTCCAAACTTTCTGGGTGTCCGATTTTTCACATCATCAAGTAAAATCAACCCATCTTTTGCGAGCAAGTTCCGCGCGACGATGACTTTTACCTCTTCAAGTTGCAATAGTGCACTAGGTTCAATAGGAGTCATATCTCCAGTATCAAGATACAAAAGATCGATCCCCTGGGGAAAATCACACTCCCTTAAAAAAGCCACTGAATCTTTTACATGGTATGTCATGATCTGAGCAAAATCTGCTGTCATGATTTGACAGCGAGCGATATGACTCGGACTTAGATCTACCGTGTGGATCTCAGGAGATAAATGTGATAGGCTAATAGCCGCCATACGAGTAAAAAAACCTGCGCCCCAATCCCATGTTTCTGGCTGATCCAATTGCCAATAGGATATCTGGTCAGAGTTACAGCCCGCTAACCCTCCATGGTTAAAACTACGAGAGGTCCCCAACTCTACAACCACCTTTCCCCTGTTTTTCTCGAAATGATCAAAAACAAAACGAAAAGTTTCATAGCGAGAGAGAGGCAATCTTGACAAAGACGACCAGTTTTGTCCTTCATAAGTGCCCCATTCTAAAAAATCTTTATACACCTCTAATGGGTTAGCTATTAAGAAAAACGGAATAAAGATCATACCTACCACAAATTTAATCATGGAGATACCCCTTTAGATCAAGGAACTGAAGGATCGTCTGAATACGGTTGATATACGTGTGTTTTGTTTTCACAAAATCCATGAGCTCATAGAGTTCTTCTAAGGTTATTGTATTGGATCTTGCCTGTGCGTCATAGAACAGCTCGTAGCTATTCGGGTTATACACAATTTTCCGCTCGAATAATTCATAGACTCGAAAGGAATTTGTAACACCCAATTGCCCATAGCTAATATTTTTAAAAATCCGACATGGAATATACCCGACCCGTTTCTGCCATTCACCGACAATCGCAGGAGCCAGGTAAGATGAAGTAATCAATCCCTGATGCTGATCCTCTTCAATCCCTGTGCCGTCAGGACGAGCTGCAATAAAAGAGATGTCATTTTCTTCACATGCGATTCGAAAAGGATCAATCTCTGTAAAATTGCCGAAAACACCCTCTCCAAGAGTACCTATCCAATGGACCTCCCTTTGTTTTTGCACCTGACTTAAATTTTGCTTATTGTTTTCTATTTCATAAGGAAATAGATGGGTTGCCCAAGGCATATATATGACATTGCCAACTATGTCCAAATAAATACATGGTTCAATTTTTTTTAAGTAGGATTTTTTTAATACATTATCTGTATAAACCTCAATACAAACCTGTTTTAATCCCTGGTATTTATCTGGCGAGCAATGATGAATGATATAAACCCCATCTTTCCGAAGAGGAATTTCCAGATCTACTTGTCCTTCAGTTAAGAACAAGGCATTTGAGAAATCAAAATCTGAAACATCATCTTGGTCATCAAACCAATAGGCAGGATACCCTAGATATTGGAAGGCACGAAAAAAACCATTATGGACATAAGAATGTGTATGGGTATGAAGTTTATGACCCCAAATGACTACTTTGTCAAAACCCATGCCTATTGTATTCCAAAGTAAGAAGATGGTGATAAAAAATCGACGCACTGCAACCCCTATTTCAAAAAATAAATACCCATATCGTAACGTAAAACAGCGATGACGCAAAGGATTTTCTAGCAAAAGTTCTGAATGCACCTCGAAAACAAAAGAAGCAAATCAAAATTCCAGTTCTTCAACTTGTTTTGGTATACATTGAATATCATTTAGAATGTGTAGGCTGCTTTGAGAGTCATCCCAAAAAAATAAAGATCTAGGCTTCCAGATGAAATCCCAGACACATATTCATCCATTAAGGAACGCATCATGTTCTGCCCCCAAAAATAGGCAAAGTCGTAACTTATCATCAGATTGAACCGCTGCTTGTTACTCATCTCCCTCTCCCACCCCAATCCCAAACTTAAATCAAGCTCAGGACGTACACACTGATAAGACATTTGTAGAGAAGCTGGGGTTTCATAATAGGTAACCGCGGCCCCCTCGCTATGCCTTACATTGGTAAACTTGGTAAAAAAGAGAGTCGCGCCCATCTCCCCATCTAAACTGAAGCCCATTGGCAAATTGTATCTTCCGTCCACACCTATACGAGGACCAATCCCCCATCCATGCGACTGATTTTGAGAAGCAACCGGCTGAGAACCCAAGAAACTACTTCCTCCAAAAGAAGCAGCAGCTACTGCTAGCTCAAGATTCATCTGTTGCCGGATCCAAATCGTTCTTAACCCGCCAAAAGGGGTGTAAGCAAAACCCCTTTTTTTACTGAGAGGACAAGACACAAGAAGATCCCCCATGTCCATCGCAAGTTTCCAGGTAGAGGAAAGCGCTGCGCCCGTCAACGATTGATGGGAATAAAATGTCTCTTGAAGATACCAACTATCGAGACTCCAAACTCCGGTCCCCACAGAACCTGCTGGAGCACTCCGACTTACCTGGTTCTTTCCCCGATAGTAAGTATATTCCCCATAAATTTCCCAATCCTCTGCAAAAGAAAGGCCCGCTCCCACTTTAAAGCCTGGATGGTATCCAAATTCTTGCTGAAACACCTTGGGGGAACTTGCCAAAACAGTTGTCGCAGAGCCATCTACCTGTGCACTCTCTGCAACATTCAATCCATCTTCCTTGGCATACCAATAGGTAAATGAAGCATCAAACCAATATCGCAGCTGGTTGGCATCCTGAGGCGCATCACTCGCAAACAAACGTAAGAATGGTGCCAACAAGGTAATGGCAATATAAGTATACTTCATTCGATCGACTATCCTTATCTTGCTCACAGTAAAAGATAGATTTTTTTTGATCAATGGATATAATCTGCTATACCCAAACAAGCTGAAGAGTTGGTATGTTTAACAAATATGTCCTTAGACTCTTATTTGTATTCTATAACTTCTCTGCCATCGCACTCACTCACCGCCCTGAATCTATCTTGATCTCTGCAGGCCCTGCTCAACGCGAAGTGGCAGGAGTGATTTATAACTTGGATAATTTCATCCACCTTGCCGAGTATTTTGGTTTGCAGCTTGATGAGTATGGAGCCAATTCAACCGTCGATTATCTTGTCCCAGTCTTCCCTGATAATATCAGCACGTTTGAGAACAGTCTCCCTCAAATTGTGATGAATAAAAATGATGTCATCCTCATTGAAGTAACTGTGCCGGATACGACATGGTTAAACACTCACTCTCTATTCAATATCACTCCCTATTTCTATTTTTATGAAGCAGACGGCACCAAGACCTCCGTATATGCAAGCGAAAATATCACCATCCAGTTTTTTGAACTCTTTGATACACCCGGTGATAAGATCCGAATTTGTATCACTCCAAATAAGACCATTGCTGCCCAATATGAAAACTTGGGCTATATGATTTCCGGTATGCCCGAAGAATATCTTAATTCCACCACATTTCAAATCCTCTTCCGTGTAGGGACAATCAATGGAGAGCAACAACTATCCATCAATAACTTTGTCAAAGTGACTTTTTTAGAGGCCACCGAACAGGCGCCATTTGCTGGTTCTGATTATTTTGATGCTGCAGAAATTATCGCCTCATTTCCAACCGAGCTAGCCCCAGCCTCACCATCTGGAAGTCTTGCTGAATACGGGTCTATTGTCGCCTATTTACAGACACAGTCATACACCACCTACCAATGCGTAAAGTATCTCTCCAATATCTACTCTACAAACTATGCCTTTAATAATTTTTACAAGGCAATTTCCGTCAATCCAGCCGCTGAAATGCAAGCAAATAACACAGGAGAAAACTATTTCAATTCTCCAGGAGTACAATCCCCTCCTAACCCTAGCAGTGCCTTTATCGATCTGAGTATACAGAGCGGCTATCTTTACATTCTCTCTCTCAATCAACATAAGATGAAAGCCGGCCTCACCTCCAATGTTCAGATATATAACGAAGAAAATTTAGCGATCATTCCGAATGGTTTGATCATTACGAGTCCCGATCTTCCCCCCTTCTCTGCTCCAAATTACCCTTATATAGCTTCGATTGACGACCCCTATCCCCTCTTTCAAATCAACGCCTACAATATTGCCGATCTCACTGAAAGTGAGATCACTCAAGTGATTATCACTGAGCGAATTTCCTATAATCCGGTTAATTTCTATCAATCGTCGAACGAATATGCGGGAAAAGCCTATTTCTTTTTTGGGACCCTTACGTCTGACCAAGTTTCCTATTTATACAATACTTTTGGCATTACCATCACGTACCCATAACGGGCAATGCTTGCAGAATAATACCGAAACAAGCCCAACTCTTCAGCTTATTTGAATATACATAAATTAACAATTAATTTATCATTATTAATTAAAAAAGTATATATAATGAAAAAATTTATTTTTACAATATTTTGTTTATCTTATTTAAATAGTGGCTTTTCATTCGACAATCCATCGTATCCTACAGCGGCAGAAATTTCCCCCTTCTCAAAACCGCATTTGGATACTTCTCCCCCTAACTCCTATTCTTACTTTACCGTAGGATCTGGTATGTTCATACAACAAGTGGGCATTGGACAAAGATATAAAAATTTTGAAACCTGTAAAGCCTTTGATATAAGTTTTAGTGTGCATTTTTCTGTTCCCATGATCGTAAGCGAACCCGGTCTTCTCTATAGAGACCAGGTATTCCCCTCCTTGAAATATACTTATTTAACTTATCGGGATAATAGCCCTACCTCTCGCTATTCTGGAATATCTGGTGAATTGCTCTTCATGACTTATGTCCCCTATTTTTTTCCTATCCCTAACATTGGCCTGATTTGGGGAAAAGAAAGAGAAAATATCCGTTTTTCTCAGCTACAGTTAAATATCTTTCCTGCTATAGCCTGTATTTTAGGGACCGGCATACTTTTATCATCGGACGGTAGCTACGATTCGGATATAATGGGAATGATGTTAGTTGTAGGTGGCTCAGCCACTTTGATTTCTTACGATATCGCCTTCTAACCTGAGTTTTTAGTAACCTGAATTTCGAATTTATTTCCCTGATAATCAACATCTTTTCGCGAAATTTGAAGTCATTTTTCTCATCAATAGCGCCTGCGGCTATGGATTTCAAAAAATGACTTCAAATTTCATCGAAAATCTCGTTGATTCTCATGGGAAATAAACTCGAAACTCAGGTTAGTCAGAATTTGTCATTTTTTCTGCGCCTTTCTGTCTCCCCGCCTCTGCGTTAAATTCGGTCTATCTAGATTTTTCAACTAAAAGAAGCAGCGAACTGAATTTGGATATTTGAATCGCCTTGACAATCGAAGATATTTCGTTGTATACCCAAACAACCTCAAAAATCGGAATTTTAAGAAGTCAGAACAAGAGATTTGAGCCAGGCGCAGCCGTTGCCGAAGCAGCTCAACTTGAATAAGTTGAGCGATGGAGGCAGGTCTCAAAGCTCGCAGCTTCTGGCGC
Source organism: Simkaniaceae bacterium (assembly GCA_018062315.1). Lineage (GTDB taxonomy): Bacteria > Chlamydiota > Chlamydiia > Chlamydiales > Simkaniaceae > JAGOSM01. The sequence continues at coordinate 10,605 of JAGOSM010000005.1, forward strand.
ACTTAAAAATCGATTTTTGAGGTTGTTTGGGTATACCTATACCGAAACAAGTTGAAGAAAATATTATATGGATGAGTTGTGAAAATTTGGTCATTAATTTCTCTCCTGGTACCCGCAACGAATCTTTTCCTGACTGTTAACGTATCAGCAAGCGAACTCTCAGACAAACCGGCATCTCCCTATCAAAAGGAACTTGATTCAGCCGTATCCACTGAAATAGATTACCTTCTCTGGTTTAGCAACCAGGATGGGTTACACTCCCCTACCGTTGCAACAGGCAAATCCCCTAATTTACCCTCTAAGTGGAGCTCTGGGGTACGAGCTGCCATAGCGGGACAACGAGCACATTGGAATACTGAGCTCTGTTATACCTACTATGCAACACGTTCTACTGATACCGCACATGCAGATATCGAAACTATTCTTAGCTCAACTCCAAGCACTGCTGGTATATTTAAAGTGAGAGAAATGTGGAACTTACATTTCAATCGACTCGATTTACAACTAGGCAGAAAAATCCTCTTTGGAGATCATTTTCTTTTAGAGCCCTTTTTTGGTGTAGAAGGGCTTGGAATTTTTCAAAAATTGAACCTTACAACCAGTACTGTTTTCTTAGACCTAACCACTGCTCTTCAAGCAACCAATGTGGTGGATTCAAAGAATAAAAATTCAGTCCTCGGAATCGGTCCTCGAGCAGGGGTCAAAGCGAATCTAGATTTAAAGGGAGGCTTTGGACTCTACGGTATGTTGGGAGTCAATATCTTATGGAATAAATTCATCATAAAACAAGACTACAACGAAACAGATTACTATTCATCCAGCAGCCCCACCACATTAGTTGATCAAGTTAAATCTCTTTCTCAAGGCGGTTCTGTATTTAATGCCGATTTAGAAATTGGATTTAACTGGAGATACCTTTTCAAAACATCAAATCTTGAGATGACCTTAAAAGCTGGGTGGGAACAACACTATTACATCGATATCGTTCGCTTTTGCGATTTTTATTTGCAACAAACAAGCTTAGGCACAGCCGCTTACTCTACCAATGGAAATTTGGCTTTGTCTGGATTCACTGTAGGTATGTTCTTGAGATATTAAGAAATCTTTAAAAATTACTTAGAAACTCCGGCAAACTTTCATTTACACCAGGCAAATTATAATAATAGGGGCTACTTGGATTGATGCTGATCATATAAGACCAATGAGAGAGTCCATCTGCAGTGGAACCTGCATTCATCTGCATCACAAATTGATAGTTACCTTGTAACTTCACAAACGTTCCAATCCCATTAACTAAATCTGTAGTAGCGATCGATCCTGAGGGAATAAATGTCATATAAACAGCCCCACCACTTGTTATGGTACCGAGTATTTTTTTCTGCGAATATGTTGTAGTACCTCCATTAATCACAGCTGTATAAGCTCTCCCAAAAAAATAACCATCGTTATAACTATCAATGACCCATACCGTTTGATCTGTTACCGCCGTATAAGATGATGGGGAATATTCATAGGCCAACAATGTAGATGGAGGCACAATCCAAACAGTATTTTTTATTAAATCTTCGAAATTGTTCTGGTAGTCTTGAGAAAATACCAAGTTGGTAAATAGGATCAAAATCACCAAAATACTCTTCATGCGGTCCCCTCCAAGAGGTTCAATAAATCAATAAAACTTACCCATCTGAATATACAAAATAAATTTGATTTATCGAAATCAAAAATGGCGAGCGACTAAATATAGACATAGTGAAGAGTTTCGTTTTTCTGACTACTCAAGATTCTCCACGTGAAATAGACCCCTTGTTTTTGGAACTCAATACGTCCAAAATAACAGTCTCCTTGGCACAAGTGGGGATCTGTGGATTGAAGATATCTCGAACCAGTAGGTTTCAGATGAAAGAGAAAAATGGCTTTAAATTTCCTAAAAAGATGAAGCCCAAATCAAAAGCCTAGACAAATCGAGATAAATCCCCCTTGTAAAACGATATTTCTCGACTTATGATCTCCTATAAACTGATTGTACTGCCATTCATTCTGATGAAAAAACTTATGCCATTCCCATCCTGCTTGAACACAAAAAACTAACGCTTTATATAAAAACTCGGTTTGCCAGGCTAAAGCAGCTCTAGCATCGAGCATCCATCTAAAACGGGTCATGCTACGATGAGTATGAAATAGAGATTGAGTTAAGTACGATTCGTTTTGTCTAACCCAAAAACCTCCTAGTAGTCCCGAAGTTCCAATATTCCCAACCAAACTCAACCCTTTTGGTAAAACAATAACGGGTGATAACCCAACAAGTGGACCAATACCAAAAAAATTATTCCTCATGCTAATGGCATCTATCCCTTCGTTAAACTCACCACCTCCATAATTAGCTTTAATTTTTTGATTTAAAGAAGCAAACCTTAGGCCTATAATACTTTTTAAAATAAAACACTTCACCGGGTTCCACGAAAAAATGGTTCCAAGATCACCCATGTTTGTATTTAATCTCCAGGAAACACTACTACTTGTCACATAAGTACTCGGTTCATTTGTTGTACTTAAAGACAAGATGGGAAAAAAACCTGAAAATCCATCCGTTGAACTTTGACCTTTAGCTTTATTTTGTATGTACGTCCAAGTGGCAAATAAAAACCAGTCTTGAGGCTGATACCCTACATTGATCTGCAATCCATTATTCCATTCAAACTTAGGTTGAATAAGAGAGGCGTTAACAAAGTTCATCGTCGTATCAATATCTTGTGCTTGATTTGCAACAGCCACTCCACTTTCTTTTGCTTTTAAACAGACTAATCCCTCTGAAAACCACACGTGAGGAAGGCTTGGCATCTTTTCTTTTTTGATTGTAGGCTGAGCAGCATCCTCTGCTAACAGCGTGAACGCTACGATTTGAAAACAAACAAAAAAACATTTTAAATTCACGAAGTGCAACCATATTAAAGTTTCATATAGAGACCGAACTAGATCGCATAGTATAAAAAATTTCAAATACTTCCCACTAAAAAAAGGATGAACAAAAATCTTTCCCCTTGTTATACCGAAACAAGACAACCATGAAAAATTTCAAAGGATAATCTCATGCGTAAATGGATACCCAAGTCTTTGATTGCGGCATTGATACTACCCTGCTTCGCTTTAACAGCTCAAGAATCCGATCAACAACAAACTCCTTCTGATCCTATGGGTATCTACTTCGGTGGCTTTGGTGGCTGGATTTACCCATATCATGTCACCGTAACTCAAGTGGGAACCGCTTTTTTTACCGAAGGTGCCGGAGGTCCTCTTGATGTTGCAGCAAAAGGAACCTCACACGGTAATACAAAGGGATTTGGAGGAGTCCATATCGGTTATGAATGGATGAATAAGATGAGCCCAGGATTTCGATTGGCTCCAGCTCTTGAACTTGAAGGAACCTATTTTGCAAATACTGCAAAAAAAGCAGATGTGGTTAATCCAACAACAAGAATTGATGCTCATGAATTTATAGACACGCTTCCCATGCGCGTAGGAACCCTTTTAGTTAACGGAGTTTTGGAGTTTAATAATGACTATATTTCTCCTTACCTTGGTTTTGGTGTAGGGGTGGGATTTATCTCCATTCACAATGCAAATTCTTTACAGATTGATCCGTTAGAAGCTGGATTTAACCATTTTAACTCTAATACAAGCGCTTTCAATACCCTCTTTGCAACTCAGGCAAAAGCGGGGCTTCGTTACCGTTTTCTTAAACATTACCGCCTCAGTGCGGAATATCGATTTATCTATCTACCGTCATCGGATTTTACTTTCGGTTCCACAAACTACCCAGATCACGTTCCTACAAGCCCGTGGTTAGTCCGGTTAAGCGGAATGCGTTATAACACATTTACTTTAGGATTCGATTTTATTTTCTAACCTGAGTTTGTACACGACAATAATGGAATGAGCTAGGAGTATTGCAAAGCTTTGGCCTTCCAAAACACTTGAAAATTTGTTTGTCCAGGGATAAAAATAACAGTCGACAGGAAGAATGATTTGAAGGATATAACGATATGAATGATGGGAAAAAAATAAGCTAAACGCGCTAGCCCATTCTTATCGTTCTTCAGTAATTCCCGCTGGAAGAGAAACTGCCCTCAAACATCATTAAAAAACACAACGCAGAGACGGAGAGCCGCTGAGCCGCGAGAGAAATTTTTTAGATAAATGCACTTGAAAGCCCTATTTTTCACTATCTTCTTCATAAATCTCAGCGTCTCTGTGACTCTCCGTCTCTGCGTTTATTTCTTTAAGGTTATTTATGAGACCTATAATAATTCTAGCGGGAATTGCTGATCGTTCTTCTTTAAATTATTATTGTCGTGTACAAAGAGTTTCTAAGAAATTAGGGATCGTAAATTAATTTACGATCCCTAAAGGTTCCCTGGCAGGGGCTCAAAGTACTACATATGATTTAGAATACCTAGCACACCAACTAGGATAAGATAAATAGCAACAATATAGTTAAGTAGGGCAGGAAATAATAAGATTAAAATTCCAGCAAGCAAAGAAACTACATAATTAATCGATGGATGTATAACTATCATTCGGTTCTCCTTATATCTTCTACATGTACTCTTTCTAGGCTTTTATTGAAATCGGTTTTTATCTAATTTAGTCCATCAGCAATTCACTCGCCACATCTCTGGCTAACTTGCCATCAACTGCACTATTCAGTTTCATGACATGCTTCATCACCAATCCGAGCTCTTTTTTTGTCTTAGCTCCTGATTCTGCAATGGCTTCTAGGACAATTTTTTTCGTTTCTTCAAGGGAAAGGGCTTTAGGCAAAAATTCCTGAATGATCACAAGCTCACTTTTCAACTGTTCTGCAATATCAGGACGGCTGGCCTCTTGAGCCTGCACCAGTGCTTCTTGAAGGCTCCCAAAATAGGTTTTAAAGAGTTTGATCACCTCTGTATCGGGAAGATTTGCACGCGCATCAACCGCCATAACTTTTGACTTGAGCATCCTCAAAGTTGCAAGCCTCACCTGATCGCGACTCCTCATTGCTTCCTTAATACCTTCATTAATTTGCTCAATTATAGACATAATACACTCCTAACTACATTTTTTTACAATTTCTGACTTAAGCATCATCGAACCAAAACCGGGGACCTTCGCGTCAATATTGTGACCATTGACTTCATCTACTATACGGATATCTTTCACCCTCACCCCAACTTTAATCACAGAGGAAGTTCCTTTGACCTTGATATCTTTAATAATAGTTACGCTATCGCCATCTTTGAGAATATTCCCAAAAGCATCTTTGACAACAACATTGCCCTGCTCATCTTCAACTTCAACACTTGCCATCCATTCGTGCCCACACTCAGGACAGATGTATAGATTCCCATCTTCATAGGTCAATGTAGAACCACATTTCACACAATTAGGTAAATTTTCCATAACCACTCACAAGATCTTTTTTTTACTGAAAAAAATAAGGGTAGCAGAATCCTATTAAAAGATCCTATACCAAAGCAATCTGACTGAAAAGACCTTTATGATCAGAGGTAGCCTTCTCACTAAAAATCTTCGGGTCATACCCTGTTGGAATAAGTGAAGTATTCAGAGAACGTGCTGTTCCGTTCACCACCATCGTATGATCTAAATTCAAAGGACCTGAAATCCGTTTTCCTACCATGCGAGCGCAAAATTCATCCCCATCCCATGTTTTTTCATGAGAACCAAAAGCATCCCCTTTTTGAAATAAAGGAGCCCAAGAAGAGGCCTGATATTCAGCATCATCCAGATTAAGATCCCCAGTCACAATAATGCACCTATCCCGTACACCATTTACCTTATCTATGATCACCTGCATTTCCTTTTTTCTCGCTTCCACTTCCTCTCTCGTTGGAAATTCAGGCTCTTCAGAATGCTGTAAATGGGTTGTGTAAATACGAGCAAAAGATTCCCCGTTACTGACCACATCAAAGGAAAAAACTCCCTTTGTCGCATTCTTGGTTCTTCCAACTAAGGCATCCTGAGAAAAGGGGATAAATTCAGGGGCTTTAATCTCATATTTACTCGCTACAAAAATTCCCGAAGAAACACCAACCGCTCTAGGGCCCATATTAAAATAAATATGACTATACCCCTGCTGTTTCAATTTTTCGCTAAGATAAATCCCAGATTGCATATCGAACGTTTCATATAGACAATTGATGTCAGCGTCCTGCTTAAGAATTTCACGTGCAATTTTATCTATCCTAAAAGACCAGGGCATCACCCCTCCATCACTGATAGTATAACCAGCACCCACACAACATACATTCCAAGAAAAAAGAGAAAATGAACGGCCAGCAGGCAATATCTTTTCCTCAGCCTCCCCTTTTTCGCAAATAAAAGGGCTGGTCTGAAGATGTGACCCCACCTCCCTTAAAACAACCCCTAGGGCCGTTGTAAAAAGGGAAATACAAGCCCATCCAACAAGCTCTGCGCTAAGTAAAATTTTGCTTATCAGATGAGAGATTTCCCCTGCTGCAGGATTTAACGCCTCTACTACCGCAATTCTTCTATATAACTCATGAGCCTTACAAATAGGATCTGTGCAATAAGAAGCTGTCCGAAAAGCAACCCCAGCTAAATCATCGATATTCATAAAATAGAATAATACATTAGCTGAATTTATAAAGAAATGGTAAACAGCCCTCTCGAAGTCATACCCTGTTGCATAGATTATTCAAAGCCATTAAAGACCCCAATCATAAATGAATTTTCTTGAATTTTGCCCCTAAGAAAGAGATCCTCCTCTCATGAATAAAGATATTCGTTGGCAACAACGTTTTGAAAATCTTACTAAAGCCTTAGATCTCCTCCGTGAAGCCTTAGAAGGAACTAGGAAGGAACCAACCAATCATCTCTACCAAATTGCCCTTATTGGCTCTTTTCAATTTACCTTTGAACTCTCCTGGAAAACGATGAAAGACTACCTCGTGTATAATGGCGTAGAGGTCAGTTTACCCCGCGATGTCATCAAACAAGCTTTTCATCACCAACTCGTTCAAGACGGTCAAGTTTGGATTGATATGCTAGAAGATCGCAATTTAATGGCCCATGTTTACCAAGAACAAGCTGCACTTTCTGCTGGCAGTAGCATCCGAGAGAGGTATGCTCCCGCAATTGAGCTCATGTACTGTGACTTTTTAAAAAAACGTAGCATATGACATTTGGATTACCTGACACTGTTCTACAGCTACTCCAAGACTACTTTAACTCTCACCCACAAATCATTACAGTTTTTATCTATGGGTCAAGGGCTATGGGGAAAGAAACCCCTGGTTCAGACATAGATCTTGCCCTTATTACGAATACAGACCACGATATTTCAGGTACAATTCAGAGCGACCTAGATGCATTACCAACCCCCTACTTATTCGATGTAATTGACTATCAACGCATCACACATCAGCCCCTACGCGACCACGTTGATAGAGTAGGAAAAATCGTATTCCAACGAGCCATCCACACCTAGCCTACAAAACACTCCCTTACTCACCATCCACCCACCAGACTACCCGTTTCACATAGTCATTCAATTTAATGGAATTAAATGATCTTTCATTTTTCAAAGCAAAGCCAAATAAAAAGCCATCTCCAGATAAGGAAAGGAGCGTATAAGGAGTTCCATCTAACAGCGCCCACCCCTCTTCCGCATTGAATTGCATTTTTCTCTGAAACCTCTGACTTTTTTCACCTTTCACAATATCCACTTTCATCTCATCCAAATGACGTTCATAAGGTTCTGAGATGGCTAAATCTTCTTGATCCCACTTGATATAGAAATAACCAGAACTAAAGATATCTCCAATAGTAAGAAGATAGGACCTACTCAAATCCCCATTTATCTTACAACGATCAACGCCTCCCCAGCTCTTATATAAAACATGGAGTTGATTATTCGGATGATGGCACACCCATCCCTCCCGAACAAGCTCCTCTACGGCAACCCACTCCCTACTTCCCTCTTTCTTTTCAGGCTTTCTTTCTTCAGAAACAGAAATACATTCTCTTAATTTTTCCCAAATGGCCATCTCTTTTGCAGAAAGCTTAGGTAACGAATACCAAATTTGAATAAGATAAGGTCCATTAACAAGGCACGCATAACACGCCTTTTTCATGACCACCTCAAATCCTTTGCTGATTTCTACGGGATGAGAACAGTCTTCTTTAAGACGTCCCTGTTCTTCACTTGCGGTTTCACAATCCATAAATCGATCAACATGAATAGAGCACCCAAAACCCCCTTCCTTAGGAAAAAGGATAAAATGGCCCTGATCTTTTGAAGCAGAAGTGTTCCCCATCCCCCAATTTTCAGGAAATGTAAAGACAAACAGAGTATCTCCTGCCATGGTAGAAAACTGCTTTCCTGCAAAAATATTCGGAGACCCTTTAATAGGCGAGGGGGGATCTATAGCAAAAAGAGATCCCATACATAAACAAGTAAAAATAAAAAATCTAGTAAGCATGGGAGAGGATGCTAGGGCCCTCACCTTATTTTGTCAAGAAGCATCAAAAGTGCCATAAACCCCATCCCAAGATCTTCAACAAGGGTGACGGTTGAAAGGGGCACATCCAAAACAGTCCCCATACAAGCACATTTTAACTCCAATCCCGCACGTAAAGCGATGACCACCCCAACAGCTCCGATCCCCATCACAACAACGGTAATCACCTCGGTGATCAAAAGATTCATCCCACTGAGATAACCTAATCCAAGTCCCAATTCAATGAGAGGATAGATGTAAGCGTAAATTGGAACCTGCTTTGCAAGAAGGTCATACTTGCAAAATCCCTCTGCAAAACCTGCCGGATGAAACAACTTGAGCATCGCAAACTGACAAAAGAAAAAACCCATGAAAAGAGGCATCCATTCCACCCAATTTGCAGCCAAAGCCCTCGCCCCTAACATAGCTACCAAAATCAATACGAAAAGAGGCCAGTATTTTTTGAGATTACCTAACTGAATCATGTCCACCTACCTGCCCTTGTTTTGAAAGAACTACCTGCCAAAGTTGAATCGTCCTCGCTCGAAATCCCCCTGCACAAGATAAGAGATAATATTTCCACATCCGGTAAAAGGGGGGGGGATAAGAAGCTTGAATCTTACTCCAACCCTTATTAAAATTGGCAAACCAGGCCATCAGTGTTTTGTCATAATCTGAACCAAAATTATGCCAATCTTCCATGACAAATAACCCCTCGATAGAGTTTCCTATCTGGGATATCGACGGAAGATGCCCATGTGGAAAAATATACTTATCGATCCATGGATCCCCGACTCCTGTATTACTGAGATCAGTGCCAATCGTGTGCAACATAAACAGTCCATCATCCTTAAGACACCGGTAAACCCCCTCCATAAACGAGCGGTAATTTTTTAGTCCCACGTGTTCAAACATCCCTATTTCCACAACACGATCAAACTTTTCCTCGAGATCCCGATAATCTTGCACCCGAATTTCTACAGGAAGACCTTTACACACCTCTCTTGCATATGCCGCCTGATTCTCTGAAAGGGTAATCCCCACGACTTCAACCCCATAATGTTCCGCAATATACTTTGCAAAACCACCCCAACCACATCCAATATCTAAAACTTTCATCCCCTTTTTCATACCGAGCTTACGTGCAATGAGGTCAAATTTTGCAATTTGCGCTTCATCAAGGGTCTTTGCATATTTCCAATACCCACAGCTATAAGCCATGGTACTCCCCAGCATCTCCTTAAACAGGTCATTTCCAAGCTGATAGTGGATGTCTATCACCTTCATGCTTCCTCTTCGATTTTGTAAATTGAAGAGCTTCGCCTTGAAGAAATTCCAGCGCATTTCCCATGTAGGCTTTAAGTTATCTTCTAAATGGGCTCTCAAAATATGAAACAAACATTGATCCAATGCCTCTGAATCCCACCACGCCGCCATATAAGATTCCCCAAAACCTAAGGATCCCTGTTCTAAAACAGTCGAAAAAAAAGCATCGTTATGGACCGTAATATCCCACGGCCTATCCCCATTAATTTTGATATCAGCAACTGCCGCCATCTGTGTAACAAGAAGCTCAGCAGGAGAGGGCTCTCCGAAAGCTAAAATGTGTACAGCAAGAAAAAAAACAAACTTCTTCATAAAACCCTGAATAACAAGAAGCTTCCTTTTTATATATCTATTTTTTTAAAAAAATTTGCATGTAAATACCCTCGATTGCTATTATCGCTTCACATGAATAGGAGGATCTATGTCCATTGTACTCGATCGCACCATGAACAATATTGAAAATACCCTCACCGACGCAGCCTCCTATCCCGTCCTTGGGATTATCCCCGGAGCCCTCCAAGGGGGAATAGGAGTAGTACAAGCTACGGCCGCCTTGGCTTTTGGAATTTTGACCCTTCCAGCCCTCTGCATCGGCAAGACAGCACCTACCCGGCATGCCTGGGCTCATTTTAAACATGGCTTAGCCAATACCGTCGTAGGTCCTCTTCAAGCTATTCCTGGAATAGGATGTATTTCTACGACTCTCCGCACATGCAAGACTTCAGTCGGAGGATCTGATTGGATAGGGAGGGTCGAAGTTAAAACGGGAACTCCAGCGCAAAAGAAATGCATGACTTACCCTTCGCTTGAGGAAGAAAGCTGGTGTTTTTATGGAAATTATAAGGCTGAAGCCTATCAACAGTTTAAAGAAGGAAAGGGGAACCTCCTATCACCAAGAGCACAGGTTGTCTTCGCAAGGCTCATTGCAGACGCAATTAATGGACCGTCATCATAAGAATCTTTTCGAGGAGCTGGACGGCCTTTTTCTGCCCCTGTCTCACTGCCTGTTCAAGATAACGGATCCCCTCTTCAACTGACTTTTGAACTCCTATCCCATGGCAATAACAGAGGCCTAAATTACACTCTGCATCTGCATGTCCTTGATCTGCAGCTAATTTAAAATAATGGACCGCTTGGGCTTCAGACTTTTCAATCCCTTTTCCTGAAAGAAGAAGTACTCCAAGGTCATATTGAGCATCTGCTACCCCTAAATCTGCAGCAAGACGCATACATTGAGCCCCCATTCCCTCATCTACAACCCCATTAAAGCCACTGATAAAATAACAGCCCAGTGTGTAGATTGCGCGAGGATGTTTCTGGGCTGCAGCTAATTTAAAATAATGAAATGCTGTTTCATGGGAAATCTCACATCCTACTCCCTCATGAAAACAAATGCCAAGATTATACTGAGCTTTTGCATGCCCCCCATCAGCGAGCTCTTTCAGTAGAGCTACCCCTTTTTCCTTAGAAAAAGAACGACTCCCCTTCAAATACTGACACGCTGAATCGTAAGCTTCATCACTCTTCTTTGACTTTTTTTTCTTTATCATGGTGAGTGATTGTAAAAGAGAAAGCTATTTTTCCCCAATCCATTTATCAAACATTCGGGTTACAGACAGGGCATCTGTAGGAAGAAGATCCCTCCTTTTTCCAATCCACCGGAGATCTTTTGCTTCATGATTAATCTTAATCTCCTCATTACTAACAACTTGCAAAATAAACCGAACATCGTAATGATAGTGAGCCTTAATTCCCTTATATTCAGGAATAAGATGGATGTCGATGTCGAAAATGCCCTTTTTTATGGGGATAATAGCTTGAATCCCCGATTCTTCAGAAGCCTCTTTAAGCGCAACTCTGAGAGGATCTGAATCCCCATCACAATGACCTCCCAGTTGGCACCAGACCCCTAATTTCGCATGGTGCATTAAAAGGGCTTGTGTCCCCTCTCTATTAAGAAGCCATGCTGAAGCTGTAATATGCCCCTTCTCAAGAGAACGCTCAAAGCAATCTTCATTTTCCTCGATAAATTGAAGCATTCTCTCTCTACATTCTTTTTCTTCCTTATTTAAAGTTAGGTAATCATTTAATAAATTAATTAAAAAAATTCTTTTCATAAATTAATTTCTTCCTTTTACTTAAATTATTAATTATGTTAATATCTTCATATGACGCCAATACCCGAAGACCATTACCGTTCTGCTTCATCAGTCTCCCTTTCTCCTGAGGGAGAGTCCTTTATTATAGCAGGAGCAGAATACCCCCTGACAAGAGATCACCTCAAGGATATTGAAGTAAAAACGCAAGAAATTGCTGCCTATACAGGAATTTCATCTAAGGATCCAAAGATTAAGGAACTGGCTGCACTCGAAATCGCCATTAGCCTTCCCCCACCACCACGCTCCCTTGTAGAGAGGACTCTCTATACTGTCTCTGTTTTTGAAGAAGAACAACCTCAAATCTGTGCCACAGTCACAAGCTGGGCAGCATTAATAAGAACCAAAGTTCATGCATGGAAAAGATACCTTAAATGCACCCCCCTCTCGAGCGAAGAATCCTCTTCACTTTACTATACAATCGATATATTAAAAGAATCGTATAGAATAATTAAGCAAATTAAAAATTTTCTCGAAATAAATACATTTGGGACCCCTCATAATGATCGTTTATATGTTTGCTACGACGAAGCTAATGTAGTACAGGCAATCGCTCTTGTAGAAAAACGAACAAACCACCTTTATCGCCTTGCAACTCACCCAAATAATCTCTACCATCTCATCAATAATTCAATTCAGACGCGAATAAAGGGTGCTGCAACTCAACTTATTGTCCATCTCTCTAAACAAATCACTAAACATCAGAACCCTCTTCGCCTAGAAGCTGTTCACGAAGCACGTCTTTTTTATCAAAAACTCGGCTTTAAAAGAGAGCGAGGTACAAGAGCCCGCTCTTATGATGCTTTCGACCTTACGTTGATGAAATTACATCCAAGTACGGTTCGTAGACTCGAAAAAGACGCTCAATCTCCCTTTTTTAAAGAGGAATAGCTCATCCCCGCCACAATCCCATCAGATCCTTTCAAATTCCTATAACAAGAAAACATGATTGAGAGGATGCATTTGCTGTGCAGATAGATATTTTAGTTTAACATGTTAGATTAAATAATCCTTAGCACATAAACCAAAAGATCGATCTATTTATTAATCATGTTTTTTAATTATTAAATATGTTAATATATTCACATGATACCAATACACGAAGACCCTTACCGCTCTGCTTCATCAGTCTCCCTTTCTCCTGAAGGGGGGTCTTTTATTATAGCGGGAGCAGAATATCCCCTGACAAGAGATCACCTCCAAGATATTGAAGCAAAAACTAAAGAAATTTCTGCCTATGCAGAGGTCTCCTCTAAGGGTCCCAAGATTCGGGAACTGGCTGCACTCGAAATCGCCATTAGCCTCCCACCCCCTTCCCCCTCTCTTGTAGGAAGGACTCTACGCGTTATCTCCGTGCGTCATAAAGATCAATCTAAAATTCATTCCATAATCAAAGACTGGCAAGCACTAGCGAAAACCAAATTTGATTCATGGGAAAGCTACCTTAAAGTAACCCCCCTTTCTAAAGAAGAAAGATCTTCACCATACCATACCACAGATTTGCTAGAGCAATCGTTTTATATCATTGAGGATATCCGTGAATATCTTGAAAAACTAGAATTTGGTCGTGATAAAGATAATCGTGCCTATATTTGTTTTGATGAGGATAAGATGGTTCAAGGAATTGCCCTTGTAGAAAACAAAACAAATCACGTATCTCGCCTTGCAACCCACCCAAATAACCTGCCTCATCTCATTAATAGCTCAATCCCTACCCGGGTTAGAGGTGCTGCAACTCAACTTATTCTCCATCTCTCTAAACAGGTCGCTAAAGACAACCCCATTCGTCTAGAAGCTATTCCAGAAGCCGTTCCTTTTTATAAAAAACTCTATTTTAAAAGAGACCGAGGCACAAAGGCTCGCTCTTATGATCGTTTCGGTCTTACCATCATGAAATTACATGCAAGTACGGTTCGTAGACTCGAAAAGACCCCCGGATCCCCTTTTTTTAAAGAGGAATCGCTACGCTCTGCCCCATAACCACAATAAGAGAAACAAGAAACATCTTCCTTGCCCATATCCCATCCTGTCTACATTTGAATCCCTGAAGAGCTACCCCCACCCACCATCCACCCAAAAGCAAAGAAACTCCCAAATAGATATATCCAGCATACCCATAAAAAAAGAGGGAAACTGAAGCGAGGACAAAAGCCATCACATAGAGCAGCATCTGAATTTTAGTAATATACATTCCCCTTTTTAAAGGAAGCACAGGAATCGAGGCTGCTTGATATTCTGCAAGACGGTAGGAGGCTATCGCAAAAAAATGGGGCATTTGCCAGAGAACAATCATCGTAAACAAAATCAAAATAGCTAAATCAAACTCTCCACTCAGCGCCGTATATCCCACAACAGGGGGAATGGCTCCCGCAATGCTCCCTATAAGGGTTGCATGCACAGAGTAGTATTTTAAAAAGCTATAAGGGACCACATATACAAAAAAACCCATCAGCGCACACACCGCTGAAAGAGGAGTTCCAAAAAAGAGGAGGAAACCCTCTCCTACAATCCCCATAAGTCCAGCAAAACAAAGAGCTGCTAAAACAGAAATTTCTCCAGTTACTAAAGGGCGATTTCTCGTTCTTACCATTTTTTCATCCATCTTTCGATCGATGTAATTATTGAATACACAAGCTGATCCCACAACAAGAGAAAGTCCTACCAGGACTCCAAACAACAGAGTATAATTCGGCATCCCTTGGGCTGCAAGAAACATCCCAGCAAGCGCCGTCACTCCATTGCCAAAAATAATGCCTGGCTTCACTAGTTCAACATACTTTCTGAAAATCATATCATCATATTGTAGTTTAAATGATACATGATCCAAAGCGAGCCTCCAACGACAACACCTAGAATCACTGCCATAAATACAAACGTAATGAGTTGCCAATAGGGTTTAGATTCCATTCCCAAATCTAGAAAGCATATCATTTGAATGAGTGCTTGCACCCCTCCTAGCCCGAGAACTAAAAAGAGTAAAGACTTCCCATGTACTCCATGGCACACCACAGCACAGTAAGCAGCAAGAGTTAAAATAATTGAAAGAACAAAGCCCAAAATGAGACGTTTCATACTCCCCCCACTCCTAGTAAATAGACAAGAGAAAAAATAAATACCCATACTACGTTGAGAAATTGCCAAAACATCCTTAAACAGGTAATTCTACGCAAGCTCACATCAGTAAGACCAGAACGATACACCGGTATCATAAATACAAGGATCCATAACAGTCCAAAAATCACATGGATCCCATGTGTCCCAACTAGCGTAAAGTATGCAGAAAGAAAGGCACTTGCTTGCCAATCGGCTCCTCTACGAGTAAGCGCTGTGAACTCAGTAAGTTCCATTCCCATAAAAGCAAGCCCCAAAAGAAACGTCAATCCAAATAAAATAAGAGTCGCTTCTTTTTTTCCCTTTTTAGCTACAATCTCACCAAGACCTGCTGTCAACCCACCGACAAGTAAAATCAACGTTTGCGTCAAAGTAAAAGGGAGACAAAATAAATCTCTCGCTGTTGGCCCTCCATAAGTCCCCCCCATAAGTACTGCATATGTAGCAAAAAGGGCTCCAAACATCATAAAATCGGTTAATAAATAAATCCAAAATCCTAAGATCGTCTTTGAATAAATTTCATTGTGTTCTGTCATAGAGCGCCCCTCTCCCTTTCTCTTTTTTCTATTTCATCTACCGGCACATAGTAATCAGGCTCTTTTTCTGATAAACGAAGGATGAGACAGGCTATCATCCCCACACCGGAAAGTATGGCAAGCCAAAACATATGCCATACCAATCCAAATCCAAATAAAAAGCTTAACACCCCTATATACACTCCCACTGGAGTGTTTTTAGGCATATGAATCGGCTCATATTGGGGATGAACTGTGCGAAAAGTTCCCGATTCCTTCATAGCCCAGAAGGGATCCCTCTCATTCACCTCTGGAATCACCGCAAAATTATAAAGAGGAGGAGGAGAAGAGGTCGCCCACTCTAGAGTACGTCCATTCCATGGATCTCCTGTAATATCTCGATGCGCATTTCTTGTTTTGATACTCACATAGAGCTGAAGGGCTTGGAATCCAAATCCCGCAAGGACAAATAAAGCCCCTATTGCCGCAACCACAAAGAAAGGTTGCCATGCCATCACATCATAATGATCTAATCGACGGGTAGCCCCCATTAACCCAAGAGCATAAAGGGGCATGAATGCGAGTAAAAAGCCAATAAACCAACACCAAAAAGCGTACTTCCCTAAGGTTTCATTTAACTTAAACCCTGTGAATTTCGGAAACCAATACGAATAAGCTGCAAAAAAGCCAAAAACCACTCCCCCAATAATGGTAGAATGGAAGTGAGCAATTAAAAATAGGCTATTGTGCACCTGAAAATCTACTCCCGGGATAGACATCAAAACCCCCGTCATCCCTCCAAGAGTAAAAATCGCAATAAACCCTAAAAACCATAACATTGGGGTAGTAAACCTCACTTTGCCCCTAAACATCGTAAAGAGCCAGTTGAATACCTTTACTCCTGTGGGAACAGCGATAATCATCGTCATAATCCCAAAAAATGCATTCACATTTGCCCCAGCACCCATGGTGAAAAAATGGTGCAACCAAACGATAAATGAGAGAAAGGTAATCCCCGCAATGGCCCATACCATCGTCGCGTATCCAAAAAGACGCTTCTGAGAAAAAACAGAAACCACTTCTGAAAAAATCCCAAAGGCAGGGAGGATTAAAATATAGACCTCAGGATGTCCCCATGCCCAAATAAGATTGATGTACATCATCGGATTTCCACCAAAATCGGCCGTAAAAATATGGGTTCCCAAAAGGCGATCGGTTGAAAGCATGGCAAGAGTTGCCGTCAAAATGGGGAACGCAAAAATCACAAGAATCATCGTTGCAAGACAGGCCCATACAAAAACCGGCATCTTCATCAGTGTCATGCCAGGGCATCTCATTTTGATAATCGTAACAAGGAAATTAATCCCTGAAAGGAGACTTCCCGCCCCGGAAATCTGTATACTCCAAAGCCAATAATCTACCCCCACACCTGGACTATATTTAATACCTGAAAGAGGAGGGTATGAAGTCCAACCGGTACCTGCAAAAACCCCCAACACAAGAGACACTAAAATATAAAGAGATCCCGCTGCAAACAACCAAAAGCTGAGAGAATTCAGAAAGGGAAAAGCCACATCTCGCGCCCCAATCTGCAAGGGAAGGATTAAATTGATGACAGCAAACATCAGCCCCATTCCCACGAAAAAAATCATGGTAACCCCGTGAGCTGTAAAAATCTGCTGATAGTGGGCAGATCCCAAATACCCCAGAGAATCTCCCGCAGCAAAGGCCTGTTGCCCCCGCATCATCAGCGCATCAATCAGTCCCTTGACCAGCATAATAGAAGAGACGACAATGTACATGATCCCAATTTTCTTGTGATCTACTGAAGTAAGCCACTCGGTCCAGAGCCACTTCCATTTTTTTAAGTAGGTGATCAAGATAATGAGTGCAATGGCACCCATAAACATCGAGACTCCCGCTAAATATTCAATCCAATCATGCTTAAAAGCTTCTAAAGTTAATCTTCCGAACATCTTCTTTCCTCAGTGCATTGGCATTTTATATTTCATGATGATCTGATCAAACAACCCTTCTTGCGTGAGCAAATAAAAGGCAGGGGGGTTATTCCTACTTGGCTTAACTAATTCCTGATATTCCTTGGAATTAAGCTGAGCTTTCGATTGTTTTACAGATTGAACCCATCGATTAAAATCAGCGTCTGATGTCGCCTTGGCAGTAAAAGTCATTCCAGCAAAACCCACACCACTTAAATTGGAAGATACCCCTCTAAAGGTTCCCACTTCATTCGCTATGAGATGCAATTTTGTTCTCATCGCTGGCATAGCATAGATTTGCCCCCCCAACTCAGGAATCCAAAAAGAATTCATGGGAGCATCTGAAGTAATCTCAAAATTAATGGGAGTATTTTCAGGAAACTGAACAAAGTTAACAGTGGCAATCCCTTGCTCTGGATAAATAAATAGCCACTTCCAAGTCAGAGCCACGACCTGTATGTGTACAGGTGTTTTTTTCGATTCAATCGGACGAAAAGGATCCAGTGCATGACTTGATCTCCAAGTGAGAACTGCAAGCACAATAATAATGATAAGGGGAACCCCCCACCATACACATTCAGCAAAATGATTATGCTCCCAATCTGGAGCATATTTTGCTTTAACATTCCCCTCTCGATATCTCCATGCAAAAGCACAAGTTAAGATAAAAACAGGAATCACGACAATCAGCATGATTAAGGTCGCATCAATCAGTAACCTGCGCTCCTTAAGAGCAATCATTCCCTTAGGATTTAACACTGCAATATCTTGTGTACTGAGAAACAGAAGTGCTGCAGCAATGCATCCCAGCCACAAGAGAGAGACTATCACAAACTTAAGTTTTTTCTTCATCGACCTACGTCCTCTAATTCTATACAGCTTGTTTGGGTATATACTGAAATCTCTTCAAGTGTCCAGAAAATAATTGAAAAAAAAAGAAACTCCAGGTAGAATACTTCGGCATATATGAACTTTATATGTCCAGAAGCTTGGGTTGGGGCCGCATTAGGGAGTGTTTTACCTACAGCCCTTTCCTGTATTGATTGTTCTTTCGATCCAATTGACTGTATCCGTATAGATGGGATCACCGAATTTTTTCTCATCACAACCGGAGGAGTCTGTGGACAAATTTTAGGAAGTGTTCGCTCTCTAAGGATTAATGCAGGACATGCTCATCATCCCTGTCGAGAGATCATCGATGGAGCCTCAGCAGGTGCCCTTCTCGGATTGGGAATCACTTCTTTATTTGCAAGAAACAGCAACGAATTACTGGACTGCCTAACACATACCATTGCCCTGTCTGCGCTCGGAGCTGGCATAGGAGGCTGTGCGCTCCTCGCAAGGCAATTTTTTTTCACTTCAAGGAGATAATCAATGACACCGATGACACCTTTATCAGCATGCAAAAACATTTTTTTTGGTTATGATATACCTGGATGCGGTTATGCCCATGAATTATGGTTCAGCGCACAACGACAGACACCCGATGTAACCCTTTTACGCAGGTGTTTTACAATGTGCACCTCCGAAAAAACACCTTCGGCTACACAAAGTTGTTTTAATACCTGTCTTCAAAAAGGTTTATACCCCACCCGTTAGATAATTTTTTTTGGAGCAGGTTATATTCCTGCTTTAGAAGAGCATCCAGGGCGGTCAATCTTACCAATTGACCACCCACCACAATCCAAGGATCGATCCCTCGAAACTTGCTTTTCACGACGATATCCGCAGAGATGGGATCAACGAGCTTGTAATACTCATTGACTTGCAAAATTTTTGTCATATTTTTTGAGATAAGGGGATCTTGACTTGCAAGAAGCCTATTCCAAATATCATCATCTATCCCGAAATGAATGTCCTCATGGGAAATGACCCCCTCTTCCACTCCACTGAGCATCGCCTCTGCAAGATAAGAAGACATGAGATAATTTGCTGGGCTGCCCCAACAATCCTCTGTCATAAAAAGGGAAAATCGAACAAGTTTTTTCATTAAACCCGGCAAAGTAGAAATCCATTTCCCTTCTACAAAAGAAAGATCCTCAGCAATTTGCATTGCCTCTTCATATGTTAAAAACCCTTGGTAATAGGCCCCCTGGATATTGTAGTCGATCCGATCAGCGCAAAGATCGGGTCCTTTTTGTTCTAACATAGGAAAGAGATCTTCCTCAGGGAGGACCTCTGCAATAGAAAAACCATGTTTTTTAAGAATATCTCCGAGCCCATACTTTTCTAAAAAATCTGCATGAATACTGTTTTGGTAGTCCTTGTCTTGATTTGCTTTAGCAAAAAGCCAATCTCCTACATGAGAAAAAACAGTATGAGAGACATCGTGAAGAAGCCCTGCAATTTGTTCTTCTAAAGAAGCCTGATGCAACCGGAGTAGAGCAAAAACACCGAGCGAATGGGCATGTCTATTATACTCTTCTCGATGCGTTGTATAATAAGAAACTCCATATTGATGAACTGATTTAAGGCGGCAAAAAGGAGCACTGTCAATCAGCTCTAACAGCACCGGTTCCTCTACTTCGAGAGGACCGTAAAATGTGTCGATCGTTGCGCCAAAAAGAACATATGGGATCAGTACAAGAAAAATAAATCGAGTCTTCATATTGCAACCATTATGCTCGATCTGCCATCCTAGAGTCAATTAACAGATGAGGATGGATGTTTTACCTAGAAAGGCAGCTCGATTTTTTACATTTTTTAGAGAAAGGAAGGGGTCCTTGGATTGACCCTTTTTTTCGAGCCCTCCATTTTTTTGATAGTACATTGTACGCTCTTCTCCTCATCACTTTTATCTGGATCGGTTATTCTGCAAAATGGGGCATCAGGCTTGGATTTCTTTTGATTAGCAATGGTCTCATCAATCATATGGCAAAGGCCCTATTTATCCTTCCAAGGCCGGGTGCTTTTGACTCCAACTTACCCATGGTTCGGGTAGATGGATTTGGATTTCCAAGTGGGGGGGCCCAAATGACTATCTTATTAGGGGCTCTTCTGATCTATTTTTGGAAACACCCTCTAGCAACTCCTATCGCTATTTTGTATACACTTCTCATCAGTTTTTCTCGGATGTTTTTAGGAGTTCATTTTCCAATAGATGTGCTCGGGGGGTGGATAATCGGCCTTTGCCTTTTCTTTGCCTTTATCAAACTCGTCAATCCTATTGAACATTTTGCTTCAAAAAAACCAGAAATAACTCTTGTTACAACCCTTGCTCTTTCATCCGGCCTCATCCTTTTTTTCCCCTCATTTAAAGTGACTTTTCTCCTTTTATCAGCCTTTTTTACAGCTATTGGAGTCTATTTCTCTTCAAGGTTTCATCTGTATCTAACTCACCAAAAAAGTGCCTTGCTCGGCTTATTCGCCATTTTTTCTTGCTTTCTCGTCGGGTTTGCTATGTATTGCATCCCTCTCCCTCCCCCGTTTTCCAAAATGGCTCAAATGAGTGCTATGAGTTTATGGGTCAGTTTAGGGGTGAGCCCTTTTTGCAAAAAAATATTTAAATTAGGAACCAGATAAATTATGGAAGCTACAGGTGTATCTCACTATCCCTCAACCCTGAATCAATTCCCTCAAGCCACCATCCACCCCACTTTTTGTCAACGCATCTGCCGCCTTGCCACACGGATATGCTGTCTCCGTGTTACAGCTGGGCCATCCTTGGCAGTTGGCGCCGGGGCAGGAGCTGGGACTGGACATGCTAGAGCACAGGCAGTGATGGATACCATCTGTTTCAAAGACAATAGCCTTTATGATGAGACTATTGGGCAATCGATCGAAGTACAATTGCGTATGCTACACAGAGAAAATAGGTGGGTATCTGCAAAAGAGGCTTATGCCGGAGTAAAGGCTTCTTATGACACCTACTGTAAAGATCATCTAGGTATAGAATGGATGAGATTTGATCCTATCAATAGGCGTATTTACTTGAGTCAACCTTTCGAGACACTCTTATCTTTACCCAAGCAAAACGGTATAACCCCCCTAATCCAAACTGGCAATGGGAGTAGAGAACAGACTCTTTTTGGATGGCCAGCTTATGTCAGGCCGAGTTATCAAGCGATAAAATTAACAAGTCCCCCAAAATTGCGCCAATTGATGGAGTATGCAGAACGTACATGTCATCCTAAAGAGGATCTTGCACTCATCCCACACACATTGCAGGCAAGTCGTTGGAAAGACGGTAAGATGTCCCTCAAGGAACTTACTCAGCATGTAGCTTATTTGCGATTAAGGGGTTATTTTCACGGAGTTTGCAATGGTGATATAGGACGCTTACAAGAAGAATTAAGAACCCGTTCCCTTCCTGCATGCATCACAGCTCCATTTAATGAAAAGACTTTTCGAGGATCCATCAACCCCATTCACCACCCTGAAACTTACGTCCCTGTTTTAGATCTACTCTTAGATTATTGCACAAAAAAGAACATAAAGGATGTTAGAATGGATATGCTTGATGATCTTGCTTCTTATGATGAGTCTCAGTTTCGTCAATTTCGAATCAATTTTGCTAAGTTTCTAGCACATGGAATTGAGGCAGGCAAGGGAGGCGTATTGAACCTCATTAATTTAATGTTTGAAAGGGAATTAAGAGAGGAAATGTGGTATGGCTCGATTGGAGATGGTTCTGCATGCATGCCCGATCTACTATCAGGAGACCATGGCCCTTATTTTATTTTATTACAAGAGCATGAGACACCGACTCAACATCTAGCCTATGTTGTCCAAGCAGAAACAGAAAAAACGACAGTTTTAGAGTTTATTCAACTAGGAGTCAAAAAAGGGCTCATTATAGATGATGAAGCTCAGGAAATGAGGAGGCGCCTTTTTACCTTTAATGAACTGGGTAGCCTGACCCCTTTACCCACAACACCCAAGGAGTTAGCATCCTTGATTACCGAGAGAGCCCTGTAATTTTCCAGGAGCGATGGATTTTCTGATTGTGACAATCCAAAGGAATTGTTTTGTCTGTGATCTCATAACAATCCCAAGCAGGGAAACATTTGGGATCTAGATGAAATTTACGAGAATTGGTACTAAAAAAAATCACTCCCCCAGAAGACAGAAGCCTCATTCCTTTTTTTAATAAGGTTTGATAATCAGCCTGAATATCAAACATCTGATCCATTTTTTTTGAACGGGATAACGTTGGGGGATCAATCACAATCACGTCATACCGCTCTTTGGATTGAACCTCTTCGTCCAAAAATTTCAAACAGTCGGCTCTCACAACTGGGTGATGTTCTAAAGAAATCCCGTTTAAAAGAAAATTTTCTCTTCCCCATGAGGTGTATGTATTGGAAAGATCTACACTTTTGGTATAAAGCGCCCCCTGCACTGCCGCATGCACACTAAAAGAACAGGTATAAGCAAAAAGATTCAAAAGCCTTTTTTTCGAGGCAGCCTTGGCAACAAGTTGCCTTGTTTCTCGATGATCTAAAAAAAGACCCGTATCTAAATAGTCAACAAGATTAATTTTAAATTTTACCCCATATTCTTGGGCAATAAAAAACTCATTTTGCTCGTCCAACTTTTCATATTGTTCAATTTTTTCCCGTTTGACTCTCATCCGAGAATAAATCTGCTCAGGCATTACCCCCAAAAGAGAGGCCAGAACCTCCTCCACCTCACTCACCATCTCGGGACAAGGGGCATCAGAGTCCCGATCAAAAGAAAAATACTGAACAAGGCAACGACCTGAATAAAAATCAATTACAAAAGGATATTCTTTAATATCCCGATCATAAAGACGAAAACAATCTGTTTCTGTTTTTTTTGCCCATTTCCGAATCTGTCGGTAATTTTTTCTAATCCGATTTTTTAATGGGGAATTCTTATCTTCTCCATCTTGAATAATAGGCAATTCAAACATGAATTTATTTTAATGTTCTAAACAGTAATAGTAAAGAAAATTCACAACCGATACAAATCGGTATCTTTTATTCCTGAGAAAGTTGATAATGCATATGTAAAACACGGAGATTCGATGACATTTAATGAATTCAACCTGCATCAAAAAATTGTAGATACAATTAAAAATTTAGGTTTAGTTGCCCCGACCCCTATCCAGGAACAAGCCATTCCTTTAATTCTTGAAGGCAAGGATTTACGCGCCTCTGCAAGAACAGGCACAGGAAAAACAGCCACCTTTGTTCTTCCAGCTCTTCACCTTGTCGCTAAAACACAACGGACGGGAAAAGGTCCTCGAGTCTTGATCCTTACCCCAACACGAGAACTTGCAGACCAAGTAGCAAGCCAAGTCGCTCGATTTAGCTCAGCACTTCCCCAAATCAAGACCGTATGTGTCTTTGGAGGAACTCCTTACCCAGTACAAAACAGACAACTCGCTCGCCCTTACGATATTCTTGTTGCAACGCCTGGTAGACTCATCGATCAACTTGAAAATAACCGTATTGACCTCAGTGGAGTAGAAATGCTCGTTCTAGATGAAGCTGATAGAATGCTCGACATGGGCTTTATTGATCCTGTCGTCCATATCGCTTCTCTCACACCTAAAACAAGACAAACTCTCCTTTTTTCAGCGACACTGAAAGGGTCTGTCATGAAGCTTTCAGAGCAACTTCTCAACAAACCTGTCAGCGTTGAAATCGCTCCTCCTCCCCTAGAAAAAGCGCAGATCACAGAAAGTTTCCAACTCGCTCACGATCTTGCACATAAACTAGAACTTCTCGATGAAGTCCTTAATCACCCTGAAATGAATCAAGCTATTGTCTTCACAGCGACAAAGCGCTCTGCAGATGAGATTGCCGAACGCCTTTCTCAAGAAGGACATATGACTGAAGCGCTTCACGGAGATATGCGTCAGCGTCAAAGAGACCGCACTATTCGCTACCTTCGATCAGGAAAATTAAAAGTCCTCGTTGCGACAGATGTAGCAGCTCGCGGTATCGATATCCTTTCCATTACCCACGTTATCAATTTTGACCTACCGAACAGCGCTGAAGACTATGTTCACCGCATTGGAAGGACAGGACGTGCTGGAGCTACCGGTTTCGCTTTCTCTTTTGCAACTAAGAAAGATCGTTATATCTTAAGTGAAATTGAAAAACTCACAGGGCAATCTATTCCTATCTTTAAAAATACAGCCCCTTCGAAGACAGCGTTTTCTTCCCACAAGAGAACGGGAGCCAAAAGACCTGCCAACGCTTCTTTTTTCAATAAGAAAGATGGCTGGAAAAAGAAATCTCCTAACCGTTACTAAGACAAATAAACCCAGGTCAGTTCATGCTTATTGTGAAATAAATGCATGATCTGACTTCCTGGGATTTTCTCAAATTCCTTAACGATATCATACCCTTCATCTCCCTGAAATTTTAGAGTGCAGACGATGTTAATCTTTTTTTCTGCTTCGAGAAAAGGGATCACCCATTTCAATAATTTCTCTGGGTAACAGATCAGATCGCTAAAAATCCAGTCAAGATCAGGATAATCGGCAGGGGTCAGCGAAAAGGCATCTTTTTTAAGAAAGGAAACACCAGGAAGGGCTCCAATTTTGGGGTCTAGAGGAGCCCTATCACAGGCGATAACCCGAGCCCCCAGCTCTCCAAGCACCCAGGTCCAACTTCCAGGACTTGCCCCTAATTCGAGACATTTCTCATGAGGCTGTACTCTTCTCCCTATTTTTAGAAAGATCTCCCATAATTTGAGATAAGCTCTACTTGGGGGAATAGATGATTCTTGAAAATGGACCTCCCCTTGCGCAAAAGGGCTCGAACAATGGGAAGCTGCTAAAATAGTCCCCTTATTGAGAAGCATCCAAGAGCCAAGAGGGGCTTTAGGCAGTTCTGCAGGAAAGGTGAGGGGCTTCGGCAAGAAATGAGGAAGCTTCTCTGTAATTAAATGACCCCTTCTGACTTCCTGGTAAGGATAAAAGGACCAAAGCCTCCCCCTCTCTCTTAATTTTTTAGCTCCATCTGAAATGGAGGTAATGGGAATTTCCTCAAGATTGTACCAAATATTTTGAGCCCAGTAGCTATTTTGGGGGTCTCCTTCTGCAATGAAAAGGCGGCCATATTCGGCACTTCTATTTTTGACTTCCTCTTTAAGCGGTTTTTCTAAACCAAGAGGAGCAAAATACCCCGTTTTTGTCATTGCGGACCTTGATGCTGCCTACAATACTCACCAAGACACAAAGCTGTCGCGACAGAGACATTCAGACTTTCAACCTCACCTGTCCCTGGAATTTCAATTTGATGAGACATCAGTGAACTACACTCAGGAGTAAGACCCGTTGTCTCCCCTCCCATAGCAAGAATAGACCTAGGGGGATAAGTAAATGCGTATAAAGAAGTTCCTTGATGAGAAGAGGTCCCAATAAGAGAAAAACCCTCCCCTTTAAGCTTCTTTAAGGTTTCTTCAGGATTCTCTAACATCACCAAGCTAACCGCTTCAGCCCCTCCCTTTGCAATACGACATGCGGAGGGAGTTAGAAAGGGAAGCCTCCCCTTTGCCCCTAAAATATGGGTAACCCCAAAATGGGCAGCGGTGCGTAAAATAGAACCTATATTATGTGGATTCTGTACTCCGTCGAGATAAAGGAGGCAGATTTTCCCCTTCTTATTTAAAATAGCAGGGAGTAAATCTGCCTCTTTGAGAATAGGTAAAGCTTTCGCTAAAAAACAAACCCCCTCGTGATGCACTGAATCACTCACCTTATCAAGCTCTGATGAAGGGATGAGATGATACGCCTTTTTATGCTCGGCGCACCACTTTAACACTTTTTTGAAGTCCCTAATATTGGTTTCATCAAGATAAACTCGAATCAGATCCTGGGGCCTTTTTTCAAAAAGGGCTAAACAAGCGTGCACCCCATAATATTTCATCTCCCTACTTAACGCCAATGAGCCCCGCTAAGTGTAAGAAAAAAATAAACATCCCTATACTATTCACACAAATCCCAAAAGCGAGACTTAAGCCAATAGGAGAGCCCCAGCCATACCAAGCATCTAAATTAGGCAGAGGGTTCCATACTTCTTCATAATCATCTTCTTTTGATTCTTCACGGCAACATCCTTGCCCTTCTCCACAACAACCCATGTAAGGTCTCCTTAAATTTATAACTCTGACACAATATACCCGTTTTGTCTCTTTTTGTATAGTTGACGAGAAACTCTAAATGACCTAAAAGCCATATTATGAAAAAATACAGTTTATTTGCTCTTATTTTATGTTCATTATTTGCATCTGATGAAATTTCAATTAAAGAAACTACTATTGAAGTGAAAGGAAAAAAAGAAGTTAGACCTGCTATCGAAGGGCGCACAGAGTGGAATGTAGGAGATACATTCAACGTGACTCTTGTCAACGACTTAGGTAACCTCTCTTCCCTTCATTTTCAAGGGCTTATTTCTCCAAACTCAACAGATGGAACCCCTTACCTTACAGAAGCTCCTCTTGGAGCAGACAGAAAAGTCACCTATTCCTTTCCCCTCACACAAGCAGGAACCTACTTCTTCGTCGCTTCTTTCGGCTTGCAACAACAAAGCTTACTTGCAGCTCCTCTTATTGTACTCGACCCTTTAGATACAAGAAAACAGGTCCTCATGCTCCTAGAAGATTTTTCCTTCAAGCAAGGAGGAGAAATTTGGCAAGACCTTCGCAACCACGTATATGATCGGTCTCCAAGGCAAAATAGCACCACAAAAACCGTTCTATCAGAAATTGAGTACGACGCCTATCTCACCAACAAACGTTCCCTAGAAAACCCCGAAGTGATTGAAGTACCACAGGGAGTCCCAGTGAGACTTCGCATTATGAACGCCTCTTCAATGACCAATTTTTTTATTAATACAGGAACTCTTACAGGAACAGTCCTTGCTGTAGATGCGCAGGACATTGAACCTGTTCAAGATTCCCTTTTCGAAATAGCACCAGGCCAACGATTAGATCTCGAAATCACTTTATCTGAAGCAGGAGCCTTTCCCATCTTAGGAGAAGCTGAAGGAACCGATAAGCAAACAGGTCTCATCTTAAAAACCAGAGGAGCAGTGATTCCCATTATTCCCTCACGACTGACTTCCCCTCAAGGACGTCCCATTACCCTCAAAAATGAATTTCGGTATATCCCCAAAAACCCCCTTCCAGCCAAAAGCCCGAACCGAAGCTTTGCCCTAAAACTTCAGGGAGATACCTTCCATTATGTATGGTCAATCAATGGACTATCGTGGCCAAAAGTGACCCCTCTTCCAGTTAAAATGGGAGAAAGAATTGAAATGGTCATCGACAATCAATCGCAAGTCACTCAAGTGATTTCATTGCATGGCCACACATTTCAAATTGTGAATATTGATGGCACTGTGATTAACGGGGCTCTCCGAGACACCCTCTATATTTTGCCACAACAGGCCATCACTATCCAATTTGATGCAAATAACAGAGGGATTTGGCCTTTAAGTTCTACTCAGCTTTTCCATCGATGGGGAGGGATGATGACTTACATTCTCTATGAAGACTTCAAACCCCTCTATTTTACCGATGGGATCCAAAATTCATACTATTACCGTTATAGTGGGCGTCCTCTGTCTCCAGGGGAAGCCCTTGAGATCCCTGATTCATAGAATTTCGGCAGCGAGCGCTGACAATTCTGAGCGCTCCGTTTTCTCAAACTTAATATGCCCGTAAATCGGATAATTTTTAAACCGATCTACAATATAAGTCAGCGCATTCGAATCTTTATCGAGATAAGGATTATCTATTTGAGTAGGATCCCCGTTGAGGATCACCTTAGTCCCTTTTCCTGCACGAGAAATAATCGTTTTGGCTTCATGGGGAGTCAGGTTTTGTGCTTCATCAATGATGATATATGTTTTTGTAAGAGATCTTCCTCGAATGTAGGTGACCGCCTCCATCTCGATTTTCTCTGAATTCATAATCCACTTCTTCGTCTCAGATCCATTGTCAATGCCTGCAGTATATTCACATAAAAAATCGAGATTATCATAAATAGGCTGCATCCAATGAAGAATTTTTTCTTCCTTTGTCCCTGGTAAAAAGCCGATGTCCTTACCTAAAGGCATAATGGGACGCGATACAAGAATTTTGTGATACACTCCATCATCAAATACTTTTTTAAGTCCACAAGTGAGAGCAAGAAGGGTTTTTCCTGTACCTGCCTGACCTAAAAATGTCACCAATTTGATGTCATCATTGAGCAAAATATCCATCGCGCATGCTTGCTCATCATTTAAAGGTTTCACTCCCCATATCCCTTTTTTCAAAAGATCAACAGGCTCTAACCCTTTTCTCTTATGATTGTATTTACAAGTGACCTGCATATGATCACCTGCTGTGACGATCGCATATTCATTTGGACAAAAATCCCCTGTCATCGGAATAAAGCCCTGAGTGAAATAAAGATCTACTTCCTTTTTGGGAAGTTCCATTCGGCGAATGCCTTTGTAGAGATGCTCATAAGAGCCTTTTAAACTCTCATAATCCTCAGCTTCAATTCCATACGACTGGGCCTTAACTCTAAAAACAAAGTCTCGAGAAACAATGACAACCTTTTCCCCTTTTCCCTTGAGGTAATGAGCTGCAGCAATAATTTTATTGCGACTTGTCTCAATTTTTAGAGGAAGATCTTGAGTCTCTCCATTTCGGGTCTCTCTTAATACCCGAAAAACAATATCCTTCCCGATCTTTACGCCCTGATAAAGATTACCTTGCGCCGATAAAGTGTCAATAAAACGAAGCACTTGCCTCGCATTATGGCCGAGCACATCAGCGAGTTTTTTCTTCCGATCGAGATCTTCTAAAACGTTGTATGCAATCACAACATCATTACCAGAAAATCTCTCGAGGGCTTGGGGATCTTGAAGGAGAACGGTGGTATCAATAATATATGTTTTACGATCCATTGTTTTCTGTATTACTCCTTGAAGAAAAAGTTTGTCAAGGAATCAGTTGACTTTAGCAGTCGAAATAAACAATTGCTAAATATCCCGGGTTGCTGATAAGCTGATGGTAAGAAAGACGAGGTGTATCTATGAAGATCAATCATAAAATCTTAAGTATCCCCCCTTATATCTCAACATCCTGGAAGAATATTCAGACTCTTTTTTTAAAAGGCCCTTCGCTGATCATTACCCTTAGCAATGGCACAGAAATTGAAATTCCAGGTCTCCCTGTCCCTATTTTAAATGAAATTTTCCAGGCCCACACCCACTTTATTGAAAAAGATAAGGAAGTCGAATTAGTTTCTCAACCCATCCCCCTAAGCTCTTTTTCATTTGGCTTTCCCTTGACCTCACCAGATCAATTAGGCAAGGTAATGCATCACAATTCTGAACAAGCCAATGCTGCCGACCTCCCTCAAGAAGTTTTACTGAAAATTGCAGAGATTACCCGCTCTATGGGATTAGATGAGACCATCGAGGAATCGCTCCCTCCAGCAGAACCTCACTGTAATTGTCCCTACTGCCAAATTGCACGAACACTCCATCAGAAAGAGCTTTCTCTTCAAGAACCTCCCGAAGAAAAAGGGGAGATTGTATCGGATGAAGAACTCCATTTTCGCGAATGGAATATCACTCAAATCGATCCCCACAGATTTGTCCTTAAAAATCCCCTTAATCCTGCTGAACAGTACCAGGTTTATTTGGGAAGCCCTATTGGATGCACCTGTGGAAAGCAAAATTGCGAACATATTCATTTTGTCCTAAGAAATTAGTTCCCACTTGTCATAAATAGACAGTCACACTAGAATGAACCACAATAGTATTATGTGGGAGAAGCTATGCTTAAACGAATATCAATGCTTGCAGTCATCCCTTTTGTAAGTTTGATTGCAGATGGAAAAGGAGCCCCAGAGGCCTTTACAGGGAAAATTAATGGAAATGCAGTACGCATGCGCGCATCAGCTGATGTGGAAAGTCCGATCATCCGAGAATTAAATAAAGATGAGCTTGTCGTTGTCGTCGGTGAAAAAAATGATTTTTACGCCGTGATGCCTCAAGAGGATGTGAAGGCTTATGTCTTCCGAAGTTTTGTGATTGAAAATGTCGTAGAAGGGGACCGAGTGAATGTCCGTCTAGCCCCTGATAAAGACGCACCCGTTATTGCCCATCTCAGCACCGGAGATCACGTCAATGGAAAAGTCTCCCCTGAGCACAATAAATGGCTTGAAATTACCCCCCCAAACAACACCCGCTTTTTCATTGCAAAAGAATTTGTAGATTTTGCAGGTTCTCCTGAAATGAAAGCAGTTCACGACAAGCGCAAAGTCACAGTACAACAACTGACCGATTCAGCTCATCTTCTCGTGCAAGCTGAAATGAGAAAGCCTTTTAATGAAATCGATATGGAACATGTCTCTCGCCATTTTGAAACGATTATCGAAGATTATGCCGATTTTCCTGCTCAAGTAGAAGTTGCAAAGAAAGCCCTTGCAGAACTGCAGGAAACCTACTTACAACGCAAAATTGCCTATCTTGAAAGCAAAGCTTCTCAGCTGAATAAAAATATGGCAATGAGAGAAGAAAAATCCACTCCTCAAAATAAAGAACCCTCCATCCTATCGCCTACTGATCGGATGCAAATTTGGGAACCTATTGAAGAAGCTCTCTATTTAAGCTGGTCATCTATGCACCATGCAAAAACGATGAAAGATTTCTATGAGGATCAGAAACTCAAAGCAACCACCATTACAGGCATCGTTGAATCTTATAAAGATCCTGTCAAAAACAAACCAGGTGATTTTATTCTCAAAGATAAAGACATGACAACTGCCTTTATCTACAGCACATCAGTCAACCTACAAGATTATGTAGGCAAACAGCTGACCTTGATCGTATCGGAACGCAATAATAACCATTTTGCTTTCCCTGCCTTCTATGTGCTCGATACTGAATAGCACATCCTGTGTTTTATGGGAGGGCGAGAGATAATGTCTCGCCCTTTTTCTTTTTATGCTTACCGTAGACACTATTAAACTTCTGCCTCCAGTTAAGGATGATTGCGAACCATTCCCTTTCTTTAATCTAGGATACGACCCCCGATTTTCTCGAATGGAGGGATTGCGCTCCCTTTCTTATCCGGTAACCCCCCTCTACGATTTTAAAAAAAACCCTTCTGAATCCACTTTTTTCACATTACACGAAGACATTCAGTTCTATTGTTACCATGCTGCCTGGTCTTCTCTTGGGGAAGACGACAGGGCTCCCTTTAATTCAGGAGAACGGGTTGTCCATCAAGATTTTTCATTCCTACTGAGAATTTGCAATCACGAAGGGACTCATTTGATTGACCAGCTGATTCATATGATCGAGGGAAATCCCCTTCCTTTCACGCCTACAATCTCTACTCGTCTACAAACCCTCTTTCACTGTCAAATAACAGATCCCCCTCTTAGCAGAAAGGAGAACGTCACCCTCCCTTCCCCTATTTCAGTCTATGAAATAAGCCTTGTTCCCCCCGAACTTTATCATCAAGGATGGCGTCTTCTGACAGATCATTTGCTTATTTCTTCTGATTACCCCGAATGGATGATTGAGAAAAGTGATTCCTACCCAGAAGCCCCTATTCATATGATCGAATCCATTCGAGCACTTGAAGGAGACTATCTCCTCCCCACTCAGAGACTCGTCTCCTATGAAGGGAAAAAAGTAGTGATGACTTCCCGTTTTCATCTATCTCCCCTAGAAAACCAACTCCCTTTACTCACTCAAAGAGAGGGAGAGCACCTTGCCCTTTCTTTAAAACGGCTTATTCTACAAACGGGCTACTCCCCTTCCAAATTTTCCGATGCCCTGGCTCTACTAGATGGAAAATGGGTCATTCGATGTGGATCATCCCCTTCCTGCGACATTCCAGCAACCTTAAAAAGGGGAGCAAGGGAGCTCTCCTCCCTCTCCCCCTTTTTTAGACTTCTTTTTCCTAAATTTTCTGTCGATACAGTTCCCTTGATTCGAACGGATGTACAACCCCCACTTCCCACTGAAGAAGACAAAGCCCTTTGCCATTCCTTCCGCGTTGTTCATGTTACCTACGAATATGGAGCGAGTTCGTTTGCAGGA
Source organism: Simkaniaceae bacterium (assembly GCA_018062315.1). Taxonomy (GTDB): domain Bacteria; phylum Chlamydiota; class Chlamydiia; order Chlamydiales; family Simkaniaceae; genus JAGOSM01. The sequence continues at coordinate 43,264 of JAGOSM010000005.1, forward strand.
CTTGGAGTTGCCGTCACAGGGCTAACAGAAGAACTGAGTCACCACGTAGCTCACCAACTGATCCTATGTCCTTCCTTCCCTTTTATACCCGACACTACACCACCTGAAGTGATTCCACTCGGCTCATTTGAAGACATTGCAGACCAGAAAATGATGTATCAAGCGCTAACTCCAGATATCGTTCATCGATTCTCTCTCGCTGTACGAGACTATCTCCTCTCTCACTCCTCCGATTACGATGCTATTTTTTTTCACGACTATCATGGAGCTCAATATTTACATACCCTTGGAGAGGATAAAATTAAAATTGCGGTCGTACACAATCACCTACATTGGGGAGATATAGCAAGAACCGCTCTTTCTCATGTCAGCGCAACCATCTGCGTCTCTCCTCAATTTGCCATTGAAGCTCAAAGTGCCTTTGGCCATGGATTGCAACCCTTTTTTCACAACACACCCCAACTTTTTGGCATTGAAAATGGAGCTCATTGCATTAACCCTTTATGGAATGGTCTCGATCTTCGCACTCAAACAAAATCAGAACTCCTCGCTCTTGCCAACACCTACCTTAAAGAAGAAGGCTACCCTCTCCTTCCAGAAGACAAGAAATTTATTGTTGCGATTCAGAGATATGATACCTATCAAAAATGGATTGAAGCCCTTGCCAGCGTTCAAGAAGTTGTCGAAGAAAGAGAAGATGCCTTTTTTATTTCTTTGGGAATAAGTGAAGATCTCGAAGCTTCTTCTATTTTAGATCGGTTAGAAGGGAGAAAAAACAACTGGATCACTCGAGGCCGCCCGGGCATCGAAGAAAGTAAATTAATCCAACAAGCGATAGGTCCCCTCCTTCGTTATCTAGCTCACCTCACTGTGATTCTTTCTCGTACTGAAATGGGAGGACTTGTTGTGCACGAAGCAAATAGCTGCGGCTCTGCTGTCATTGCCACAAAAACAGGAGGCCTTATGAATAGTGTCATCCATGGAGAGAATGGATTTCTGACAGATCTGAATCCTAAAGCAGTCAAAGGGGCGATTCATCAAGGTTTAGATGCTGAATGGGACAGATCCTATCTCATGAACCGCCCTCTCAACCATACCTGGAAACAGCAAGTGAATTATTACCTCACCGTTCTCGCTCATACCTCTTCTGTTTAAAGAAAAACGATAAGAACGATTTGAAGGATATGAACGATAGGAATGATAGGAATGATAGGAATGATAGGAATGATAAGAATGAGCTGGTGCGTTTAGCTTATTTCTTTTTCATCATTCATATCGTTATATCCTTCAAATCGTTTTTCCCGTTATTTTATCCCTGGGCAAACAAATTTTCAAGTATTTCATAAGATCAAGGACTTGCAATGCCTTTATTGTCATGTACAAAGAGTGTTTAAAGGTCATGGGGCATAAAAATCGAAAGACTCCACCCGATCAGTAGATAACTAAAAGAAACAACAACAGCCATTAAAGGGAAAAAGTAAAGCATCCCATACAAAAGAGCGAGAGCAATGCCCACTGTTCCCATCATCCACTGAAGAGATGGAACTTTCATATGAAGCGCCTTTAAGCTCGGAAAACGCCACTTACTGACCATTAAATAAGATAAAAGAAGCATAATCCCAATCAAAATCAAGGTAGTGGCTGTAAGACTAAGATCTACCCATCCTTTAAAAAGGGGAGAGTAAAGGAATAAATTCGCAGAGACTGCACACGCAGCTGCCGCAGGAATCGGCAACCCCTGAAAATTTTTCTCCACATCTTCCTCAACTGTCACACTAAATCTCACAAGACGCAGCACCCCCCCAATCGTAAATAACATCGCTGTTAAAACAGAGAAAAAGGCAAGGGGACTTAAAACTTCTAGAGCAAGAACTCGTAAAAATAAAACAGAAGGAGCTACCCCAAAAGAAATCGCATCTGCTAGAGAATCAAACACAAGACCAAATTCACTTTCTGCATGCATCAATCTCGCGACAGCCCCATCTAAAACATCGGCAAGCGCCGCCATCAAAAGCAATAATGAAGCCCCATGTAATAATTGATAAGGACCTACAAACTTTAAATTCGCCTTAAAGATTACAAATAATCCACAAGCTAGACCAAACGAAGTAATCATATTGGGAACAAGATTCATACGCTTCATATCAAACTAGCATATCAGACCCTTGATTTTCTGTAGGTTGAAAATTTTCGATTTTTCTTGTAGACAAATTGGGATGAACTACAATATATAGTGTATTCAAGAAGACACATCTACAACATATAGTTTAACGGAGAAGTATGACAACCACAGAGATGACCTTTACGATCGTCAAAAGAAATGGACAACTTGCTCCCTTTCAAAGGGAACGGATCCAAAATGCCATCGAAGCTGCCTTTCGGGACACAAAAAAAGTTCCAAAAATGGAAAAGCTTTCTGAAGATCTCAAGCTCGCCATTCATGAAATTACCAATTCTGTCGTAGACAGAATCTCAGAGCTTGCTAAAAAAGGGGTCACCATCACTGTTGAGGGAATTCAAGACCTTGTGGAAGTCACCCTCATGAAAAACGATCATCACGATGTGGCAAGAGATTATATTATCTACCGGGATCAACACAAAGCACTGAGAGAAGATTCTCCGAATCACATTTTAATTTATCGTCCCGGTTCTGAAGACCCTGCAAAATTTAATCCTATCAAAATTGCCTCTTCTATTGAACAACTCCTGCGTCTTGATGAAGAAGTGGATGGCCCCTCCCCTATAGAAGTGGTAGACGCTGTCAACCTTTTGACACAAAATGTCATTTCTCATGTTGTCAATCTGCATAAAGCAAGTGAAAAAATCCACATTCACCACCTTCAAGATTTTATTGAAAATGAACTCATGAAAGAAGGTTTTTTTACTGCAGCAAAAGGATATATTCTCCTTAGAGCAGAAAAAGGAATGTTATCTCCTCCTAAACCGAAAGAAAAAAAACTGCTTAAAAAAGGGAGAAGCTTTCAGTACACAGACAAGAAAGGGCTCCTCAAAACAACTAGTGAAGGAGAGCTTCTCGATCTTTTTGAATTTGTATGCCGCAATCTCAAGGAAGTGAGTGCGACTGAACTTTTTGAAGCCTCTCTCCTCAACTTTTATGAAGGGATGAAGGAGCATGAAATCGACACAGCTCACATCATGGCAACAAAATCCAAGATTGAATTTGAGCCCACGTATTCAAAAGTAGCGGCACGCCTTCTTGTAAATATTCTTTACCGAGAGTCTGTTGGGATTGGGGCAAATCACCCTCAACTTGAAGAAAAACACCGCGCCTATTTTTCAGAGTACCTCCATCACGGGATCAAAATTCACCGCCTTTCTCCAAAACTGCTCGACTTTGATCTAGACCTTCTTTCTAAAGCCCTTAAACTTGAGAGAGATGATGAATTCCTCTATCTCGGCCTGCAAACCCTTTACGATCGCTATTTTATCCATGATGAAGGACGTCGCCTTGAAACACCCCAAATTTTCTTCATGCGGGTTGCGATGGGACTCTCCCTTAATGAAGAGAACAAAAATGAAAAGGCGATTGAATTTTATGATATCCTTTCAACTTTCCATTACATGGCAAGCACCCCCACCCTCTTCAACGCGGGGACGCTCCATTCTCAACTCTCCTCATGCTATCTTTCCACTACAATGGATGATTTGCATCACATTTTTAAAATCATTGCCGATGATGCTCAACTTTCCAAATGGGCCGGCGGTCTTGGCAATGACTGGACCAACGTCAGAGCCACAGGAGCTTCCATTAAAGGAACCAATGGAGAGAGCCAGGGTATTATTCCTTTTCTTAAAGTGGCTAATGACACTGCTGTTGCCGTCAACCAAGGGGGCAAAAGAAAAGGGGCCATGTGTGCTTACCTAGAAACCTGGCACCTCGATATTGAAGACTTCCTTGAACTGAGAAAAAATACAGGAGATGAAAGACGCCGTACTCACGATATGAATACTGCCAACTGGATCCCTGATCTTTTCATGAAACGTTTACATGAGAGTGGGACATGGACCTTGTTTAGCCCCGATGAAGTAAGGGACCTCCACGATCTTTACGGCATGGCTTTTGAAACTCGGTATGTCGAATATGAAAAAATGGCGCTAGAAGGAAAACTCCGCAGATTTAAACAAGTGGAAGCTCTTGATCTTTGGCGTAAAATGCTTTCCATGCTCTTTGAAACAGGGCACCCTTGGATTACCTTTAAAGATCCCTCCAATATCAGATCCCCTCAGGATCATATGGGAGTGGTTCACAGCTCTAACCTTTGCACTGAGATTCTTCTCAATACCTCGATTGATGAAACTGCAGTTTGCAACCTAGGGTCTATTAATCTTGCCATGCACATGACGAATGGAAGACTTGATGAGGCTAAACTTTCAAAAACGGTGAAAACGGCTATCCGCATGTTGGATAACGTCATTGACATCAATTTTTACCCCATTGAAGAAGCGAGAAATTCTAACCTCAAGCACCGTCCTATTGGACTTGGTATCATGGGATTCCAAGATGCCCTTTATATGCAAGGGGTCAGCTACGCTTCTCATGAGGCGGTAGAATTTGCCGATGCTTCAATGGAAATGATCTCCTACTATGCGATTTTAGCTTCAACAGAACTCGCTAAGGAAAGAGGTTCCTACACTTCCTATAAAGGATCAAAGTGGGATAGAGGTCTTCTTCCTATCGACACTGTCCCTCTTGTTGAAAAAGAGAGGGGGGGCTACTACGAAGTGGATCGCGCCACACGTATGGACTGGAAAAAGGTCAGGGCAGCCATTAAACAACATGGAATGAGAAATTCCAATACAATGGCGATTGCTCCGACAGCAACGATCGCCAATATTGTCGGAGTGACTTCGTCGATCGAGCCTACGTATAAAAACCTTTACGCGAAATCCAATCTTTCAGGAGAATTCACAGTTCCGAATACCCACCTCATTCAAGCCCTTAAAAAAGAAGGGTTATGGGATGCGGATATGCTGGACGATCTTAAATATTTTGATGGAGTTTTAACTGAAATTAAGAGGATTCCCGATACCCTTAAAAATCAGTTCCTCACCTGTTTTGAAGTGGCTCCTGAATGGATTATTGAGTGTGCCTCGCGCAGACAAAAATGGATAGATATGGGACAGTCGCTTAACCTCTATCTGTTCTCTCCAAGTGGAAAAAAACTCGATACCATGTACCGACTTGCATGGTTAAAAGGGTTAAAAACCACCTACTATCTCAGATCCCTTGGGGCAACCCAGATTGAGAAATCAACAACAGATATTAATAAAAGAGGATTCCAGCCTCGGTGGATGAAAAATGAATCCCCTTCTGCTAGAATCCAAGTTCAACGCACCGCAAAACCCACAAGCACGCAAACCGAAGAAGGGTGCGAAAGCTGCCAATAGAGGAGATAAAATGACCCGATTTACAAAAGACCAAAAAAGACTAATCAACTGTAATACAGTAGATGTGAATCAACTCATGCCCCTTAAATATAAGTGGGCATGGGAACATTACTTGAATGGATGCGCTAACCATTGGATGCCTCAAGAGGTACCTATGGCGAAGGATATCGAGCTCTGGAAGTCGAATAAGCTCACAGAAGCAGAAAGACATCTGATTCTTCGCAATCTCGGTTTTTTTTCCACTGCTGAAAGCTTGGTTGCAAACAACATTACCCTTGCAATCTACCAGCATGTGACGAATCCAGAAGCACGTCAATACCTCTTAAGACAAGCTTTTGAAGAGGCGATCCATACTCATACCTTCCACTACATTGTGGAGTCTCTTGGATTAGATGAAAGCCAAGTCTTCAACATGTACCATGAGATCCCCTCGATTAAAGATAAAGATCAATTTGAGATGAGACTCACCTCAGATGTGGTCGCAGGGAATTTTTCGACCTCCACTTTTGAAGGAGCTCAAAAATTTCTTGAGAACTTGATTGGCTTCTACATCATTATGGAAGGGATTTTCTTCTATAGTGGCTTTGCCATGATCCTCTCTCTCCATAGACAAAATAAAATGACAGGGATCGGAGAGCAGTTTCAGTATATCTTAAGAGATGAAACGATCCACCTCAACTTTGGTATCGATTTAATCAATGGGATTAAAGAAGAAAATCCAGAGCTTTGGTCTCCCGATTTTCAAAATCACATCATTGAGACGATTGATCAAGCTGTTGAATTAGAAATTCGGTATGCAGAAGATTGCCTTCCAAAAGGGATTCTTGGATTAACCGCTCCGATGTTTAGGGAATATACCAAGTATATTGCAGATCGCCGCCTAGAACGGATAGGTCTCCCCCTTCAATACAATGCATCCAATCCTTTCCCTTGGATGAGTGAAACAATCGACCTTGGCAAAGAAAAGAACTTTTTCGAAACAAGAGTCAATGAGTACCAGTCCTCTGCCAGCCTAACCTGGTAAGACCTACTTTAGTGAAAGCTCCCGTAGACAACGATAATAAAGAAAATTTAAAATCGGTTACGGTTACGGGAGCGGTTACGCTTACGGAAATAAAACGCGGAGACGGAGACATACTTTTACCCACAACTTTTTTTGACAGAAAATTCTGGTTCTGCAGCCATCTTTCATCTTGTAGGATGGTAGTAAATAGATAAAATATTTAAAGCATGGGATCTAATAAGGGTCTCGGTGAGCTCGGTGTGCTCGGTGGTAAATTTTCGAAACGCTGGGAAAGGGAATACGATCATTGCAAAGAAATGGTTAGCATAGGTTGCTCATCCATATATGTGATAAAGATAACCAAGGGGAACACCGAGGTCACCGAGGGGGACCCCAAGAAACCATGTTGATGCAGAATAAAAGGCTGGAGAGACAGGGAGGCGCAGAAAAAATGACAAACTCTCAATTCTCTCTCGCGTTAAGAATGGTTTCGATGGTTCTCTCAACTCCATCTTTTTCACCCTCTAAAACCGATTGTATGTTCCTAGCCTGTTCTGCATACTCTGGGTTAGACAAGAGATCCAAAAGTCGTTCCTCAAACAGGGTCTCGTCAAAGGAAAATGCAGGGAGAGGTTGTGGCCCCATTTTCATATTCCCTATTAAACTGCCCCAGGTCGATTGATCCACAATAAAAGGGATGATAAAAGTGGGCTTGCCCGCGTAAAGACCTGCAGCCATTGTCCCTACTCCACCATGATGGATAACAGCTGACACTTTAGGAAAAAGCCAATCATGAGGGGCATAAGTCAGTGGATAAATCCAAGGAGGAAGTTCACTTATAACTAGGGAAGGAAAGTTGACCTGAATCACTGTTTTAATTTTTCTTTTTCTTAAGACGGAGAGCATTTTTTGTACAATAGAGGGATGGCATGCCTCCGTTAGACTGCCAAATCCGAGGTACAAAATGGGGCCTGAAGATAAAAAATCAGAGAGTGCTTGAGGAGGAATCCAAGCTTGTCCTTCAGCAACCCTAAGAAAAGTGGTCATGATAATATTTTTGCTCCAATCTCTTGGTCGAGGGACTAAGGAAGGACTAAACGCTACAATCACTGGATTATCTTTAGTCGTTTTATCCGCTTTGGGTCCTAAAAAATGCATTTTTTTTAATCCCAGCTGACTCACTCTCCATCGATTTACTTCTTTTCTGATGGGTTGCCAAAGCTGTTGCTCAGAAAGAAAATGACTTAAGAGGCAGCCTATTTTCCCTCCATATTTTAACCATTCAAAGAAAAAGGAAGGATGATATTTGGTACGCACTTCGGGCTGTAGATTAATCAGATAACTGGGAATTCCGAAATATTCTCCAAGGTGAGGGCCTGCAAATGCAGCTGGACTATAAATCAGGATATCGGCTCCCATAGTGGCTTCTAGAGAGGAAGGCAGTTGCATTTTCAGCGCCTTATTGAACTCCTGCATGATCCCAAAAAACTGAAGAGCTTTTTTCCCCTTACTCCCCCATAAAATATCATGACCTCGTTCAGCACCGATTAATTCAGTAAGGTCTCCATCAACTAAAACAAATTTCAAATGGTACTGATCGCATAAACTTTTTGCTTTTTGATGAGATCCAATGGTCACTTCATGACCTCGCTCTTTTAGGCCTATACCTAAAGCAATATAAGGGCGAATATCCCCATGGGATCCAACGCATAGAATAGTTAATCGCATGACACTCTCTCTTGAGTTAAAGATTCACTGTGTTCCCATAAGTTTTTAGCTAACTGGACATCATACGAACGGGAGCTAGATTTGGCTTCTCTGTATTTGATAAAGTATTTGCCTGTGACCTCAGCTAAAGCAGGATCTACGGCAAGCCGAACTAAAGCTTTAGCAGCCTGGGAAGCCTTCTGCATAAAGGGACGTAATAAAATAGGAAGTAAAATACGGCTGTTAAACTGACGTCCCAAACGAGAATGAATTAATCCCGGATGGAGACAGTGTACAGCTACTTGAGCTCCCCGTAATTGGCGAGTGAGTTCATAAGCAAACAAGAGATTGGCTAATTTAGACTGGGCGTAGGCGGTCATCCAGTGGTAGCTATTCTGTGCCTGCAAATCTTTAAAGTCGATTTCTCCAAGTTCTTCCGCTCTGGAGGTCACGATAATCACACGGGAAGAAGGAGTGGCTTGAAGAGAAGGAAGGAGTAGTTTGGTTAGTAAAAAGGGGGCCAGGTGATTCACGGCAAAGGTCTCTTCCAAGCCATCGATCGTTATCTCACGCCTCGGCAAGAGAACTCCTGCGTTATGGATAAGGACATCTATGTTGGGGTATTTCTTAAGAAGAGCCTGCGCAAGGCGCCGAATCGCACCTTGACTAGATAAATCAGCCACAAATGTCTCGATATCAGACCGAATCTTCTGCTGATTACGGCATACGGCAATAACTATCGCCCCCATATCAGCGAGTTGTAAGGCCGCAGCCTTGCCTAACCCACTGCTAGCTCCAGTAATAATACAAATTTTTCCTTTGATATAGCAAACTACTTAGGGAGTAAATATATAAAGATTCAGTGTGGCAGTTTATTGTTTTTTTAGCAAAAAAATTTGATATCAAATAAATTATTTACATGTTTTTTGAGATTTTACCTGTCTCATATTAAGAAACTTAAAATCAATTCAATTAAAACATGTTTTATGCTATAATAGATATAAATAAAAGGAACTATGTATGACAACCCCACAAATCAAAGCAAGAGACTTGAACCCGTACCTCATTAGATGGGACAATCTACCTGGCATTGAAGCCATGGTTACTGACCGCTCTAGCACAGATCCTAAAACTCAAACAGTTAACACCCGCATCGCCCTACTGAAGATCTGGTGCCCCCCGTTATTAAATCCAGATTATCTTGCTTTACAAAAGCATGTAACTGGACAAATGCCTTTATCTACAGACAAATTTATAGAACACCTAGATCATCTTAATCTATTGTCCCTTTCTGCAGGCAAAATTGCAGATTTAGTGAAAGCCCGTTTTTGGGAGCTTGGAGGTCGACAAACACCTGAAGGAAGAGATTGGGTGAGAGATTCCATCCCAGAATTAGCACATCGAGAAACTCTTAGAAAATCCCTCTATAGTGTATGTACCCACCTATGTCCTGCAGACTACCTACTTGAGCTCCTAGAAGACAAAGCAGAAGTCTCTTCAGAAGAGATAATACGGAGTCTTAAGTTGTTAGGAGAACCTTTTGCAGCTCGAGTTTTTAGCTACATGTACCACAATCATAGCCCTAAAGAACCTCCGG
>JAGOSM010000035.1 GCA_018062315.1 Simkaniaceae bacterium
AAGCCCGGAGATCAAATTTTTACCGATCTCTTTCTAGAATACAGCCTCACGAAAAAATGGGTTTTTGTCTTAGAAAATATCTACACCCATAACTTTAAAAGTACCTTTTCTGGACAATCAGGAGGCAATCGTGTAGGCTTACCCTCAAGCGACGTCTTTAGTTTCGCTCCTGAACTGGAGTATAATGTTTCAGAAAACTACGGTTGGATCGGCGGGATCTTTTTCTCTGCGGCGGGACGCAATCTTCCAAGCTTTGTTACCGCTATGCTTTCTTTTACTCGCAACTTTTAACCCTCTTTATGGGGAAGTGAACCAAAATGGAGATTTTCAGATCTGGTTTCACGATAGTGTGATTGGAAAACTCAATCCCAACTGGGGTATCCAAATTTCCCAGGAATTTCGATTCGGCAACGATGCAACAGAACTCTACCAACAATTTAATGAGGTCATGCTGATCTACTATGGAGGCCCCTCTGTAGAGATTTCTCCAGGATATAAACAACTCTACTCGAAGGAGTATCAAAAAAAATCGAAATGGGTCACCTTTTGTATCCCCCAGCTCGATCTTAAATTTATTTTCCAGGATCGTTCGTGGAAACTCGAAAATCGAAATCGAATTGAATATGTGCTTGCAAGTCAAAAACGAAATAGTCACCTTTGGGTTTTAAGACCCCTCTTTAATCTAGACACCCCCTTTTATTATAAAAATCGAGGGATAAAATTTTTCCTTTCAGATGAATTTTTTTGGACAGAAGGAAGGGGTATTAATCAAAATAGACTTAAAGTAGGATTTAAGTTTCAAGCAGGGAAACATACCCTTTTTGCAACTTCTTACCTCCTGCGCAATCTTAAAAGATTTCATAATTGGACTCATCAAAATGTCCTACATCTTTCTATTGATTTCAATTTTTAATTAATGCTACCCTTTTTTTTCATCATTGTCAGGAAATACAACCTCATTTATTCTAGATGCCATATGAATATTACTAGCATTGCAAATATCAAAGATCCTCATCAACTCGCGGATGCATTAATTGCTCGAGAATTACATGTAGGACCCTTTCAATTTAATGATGATCCCCTTCATCAACAAATTAATCGCCTTTGGAGTATGACAAGAGCTTGCCCGTCGGTTGCTCCAAAAGCTCTCCTTGCTAAAATTGGAGGACAACTCCCACTAGATCAACTTGAAGGATCTACCCTTAAAACCTTTTTACTTGCCAATCATCTCCACCATCGTATGCAAATGACCCGCATGGCAGTTACAAGTCAGGGAGCTCTTCCTTTTGTTCAAGCTGATGGAACAACAAGATGGATCCCTTGGAATGAAATTAACGAAGTAGAAGCGCACGGACACCGCTCTTTTTCTCACCAAGGAACGGTTCTCTTTACAACAGACAGTCATTACAAACTCAGTACAGACTACACCTATACTCAAGATGGAATCCGTCGTTATAACATTTGGACAGCAGACGAACCTATCCCCTTTATGACAGATGACCCTACAAAATGGGACCGTAAATTCGTTTTAGAAATTCGCTCTGACATCCACCACTCACAGGGAGAATATGGAGCAGGAGGATGCTCTGGGCAACATACCTTTCTCATTTTACGCCATCCTGATGGAAGATCCTATGCTATTGGAAAATACGGCCCCTTTGATGACATCCAGTGTATCGATAAAATTTCCCCTGGAGGAAAAAAACCAGGACGAATTAGCTTTGTCGATGAATATATGGCCTTTCCTCCAGGTTTTGCAAACACCCATTCTGCAAAGATCGAACTATCTCCACAAGAATATGCAACGATCTTTGATGCCATTAGACGAACTCATGCACAACCCCACTCCTTTTCCTTAATCAAAGATAACTGCAATACCTTTGTTGTGAATTTTGTCAAAACTCACTGCAATATCACAATTAAGAACAGAATGCCCCTTCGAGTTTATTTTTTCAGGCTATTTCCACGCCCTATTGTGGAATTTGTTTATAAAATGAAAAAAATGACCTACGAAAAATTCCCCCCCTTTCTCAAAAAAGGACTCTCTATCATCTGCTTCCCAGTTCGTTATTTATTCAATGTGGCCACCAGTGCGATCGGCTTTCTTCTTAGCCTATTCAATAGGGAAGGACTCAAGGGACAAGATATTTCTATTCTCGATGTCATTTTAGGGACTGGAGAGGTGCATCATCCCACGGTATTTAGGGATTCCCTTAAGAAAATGGCAGATCCCAATGGGTTTATTCCAAGGACTGTAACTTAAAATTTTATTTACATCCTTTTCTAAGCAGTGTAAATAGGTTGAGAAAAAGGACCTCAACGCTGTGAAACCCCCACGAGCTCTTATCGCTATCACTTTAGTGATTCTCCTTGGCGTAGGCACTTTATTAGCCTACCTAAATAAAAACATCTTGCCCACACCCATCCCAATCCAAACAAATGGAAACCCCACCCTCGGCTCTTCCGCTGCTGAAGTGGAGGTGATCCTTTTTACTGACCCAAAATGCATCAGCTGTAAAAAATGGCATGACTCAATTTTCCCCGAACTTCAGTCACGCTACATTCAAACAGAGAAGGTAAGACTTGCCATTATCCCGGTTTCTGTAGTTCCCGGCTCTAACCTCGGAAGCAATGCCCTTCTTTGCATCTACCACCAAGCCCCCCTCTATCCTAACACAGCCCTTTTTATGCAGTTTCTCTCTGTTCTTTATGAAAATCAAAATGAAACCTGGACAAATGTTTCCCTAATAGACCTCGCAACCAAAACAGATGTCACTATTAATTTGCCTAAATTAAAGAGCTGTACAGATCTTCATAAATGGGATTCCGTGATTGCTAAAAATACAGCTTATGCACGAGAGTTGACGGGAAACCATCTTAAAGTCCCCACCCTTTTTGTAAACGGAATTCGAGTCAAAGAAGTCACTCTAAAAAATCTTTTTGATCTTATTGAACTCACCCTTAAACAGAAGGAAGTCAAACCATGAAAAAATATGGACTCTATTTTATTTGGTTGATCTCCTGTTTATTTTTTATGGGATCCCTCTATTTAAGCGAAATAGAACTTATCACCCCTTGTGTTTTTTGTTGGTATCAACGAATTTGTTTATTTCCCCTTGTGCTGATTGCTGGGATTGCCGCTTTTCGAGGTTTTTTTGCAATAGCCCCCTTTCTAATGCCCCAAATTTTTATTGGTTGCCTTATTTCCCTCTATCAACTCCTCATTCAAGAAAATAGCAAATGGAATTTTCTCAAACTCTGCGTAAGCGATAAAATGTGTTCTGAGAAAACTGTGCTCTGGGAGAGCCCCATCAGTCTTGCTATGGTCAGTTTTAGTGGATTTACACTTATTCTAATTCTTTTATTATGGGTCTGGATTGTTGATCGATACAGTAAATCTAAATTTGAACAATCCGATCCTCCATTTTAGAGTTGATTTTATTTTAAGATCTGTTAAACTACTGATTTAAGATGGAAGGTGAAGGCTACGGCTCATTCAGTAAATGGCGTCAAAGACTCTGGCCCATTCATTCTTTTGAACTTAAGAAAATCGTACCCCTCCTACTCCTTAAATTTCTCATTTCCCTCAACTACTCCATTCTTCTCTGTTTAAAAGATACCGTTGTTGTCACTGCGCAAGGATCTGGGGCTGAAGTCATTCCTGTCATTAAAGGATGGATTGTTTTACCTGTCGCCTTTCTAGGAGCGGTGATTTACTCAAAACTCTCCAATTTACTTAAACCGACAACTCTTTTCTATTCCTTCCTCGGTTTTCTCTTATTTGTGTATGCCATCTATGGTTTTGTCCTCTACCCAAATATTGACTTCTTTTCTCCCCATGCTTCCGCCGACGCCCTTTCTCACTTCCTAGGAGGAAAATATAGCCACTGGGTTGCCATTTATCGCAACTGGATCCATACCTTATTCTTTGTCTCAGCAGAACTCTGGTCAACTATTGTCATTTTCCTCCTTTTTTGGGGCTTTGCAAATCAAATTACCAGGGTTGGGGAAGCTAAGCGCACCTACACCCTATTTATCGCCGCGGGTGATATCGGCGCCTTACTAACGGGACCCATATTCTACTATTTTACTAAAAAATTTGCCTTGTATCACTACTCAGTCACACTGGCAGCACTCACAAGCTTAATTCTATTTGTTGGAATGTTAACCTTAGGTATTTATTGGTGGGTTAACCGTTTTGTTCTGACCGATGAAAGATTTTATGATGGAACAAAAGCCAAGCAGGCCCTCACTCAAAAAACAAAACTCTCACTCGTAGCCAGCGTAAAATATATTTTAAAATCAAAATATCTCCTCAGTATCGCCATGCTTGTCATTGGATGTGGTTTAACCATCAATATTGTAGAAGTTACCTGGAAAGGATATCTCAAACTTCAATATCCCAATCCCATGGATATGCAAGCCTTTCTTAGTCAAAATATTTCATGCGTTGGGGGATTTGCTCTGATTACTGTACTCCTCTTTGGAGGAAGCTCTTTGCGCTATTTTGGCTGGCATTTCAGCGCCCAAGTTACCCCAGCAGTGATTGGTGTAACGGGACTCCTTTTCTTTTTCCTTTGCTTAGGAAAAGAGCATATTGGACCTCTAACGGGACTCATTGGCCTTTCCCCTCTCATGTTCATTGTCCTTTTTGGCGCCTTTCAGGTTGTCATCAGCAAAGTTGTTAAATATTCCTTTTTTGATCCCACCAAAGAGATGGTATTTATTCCTCTGGATCAAGAGTCTAAAACCAAAGGAAAAGCTGCCATCGATGTCGTAGGCTCTCGCCTCGGAAAGTCGGGATCTTCCTGGATTCAAATTGCCCTTATTGACCTTTTGGGAACAGGATCCGTTCTCAGCATTACCCCCTTCCTTCTCCCCATCATTGCTGTTGCCATCGTTCTCTGGATGATGTCAGTCCGCTATCTTAATAAAGAGTTTACAGCTCAAGACCGCTCCCTTAGCCTTTCATCTTAAAAACGTACGTTTTTACCTTTAATAAAAAAGTCTAATAGAAGATGATGGCGATATATGAGATTTTTGGGATGGCTCCTTGTATCTTCGTCTCTCTGCGCCGGTTTTCTTGATAATGAAAGAGTTAATCGAGAGATTGAACGGGGTGAGGCATGGTTTACCGGCTCTTTACTATCATTCAATGGCCATACAATGGCTGCAGGGCATACCGAGTATCGCCCCTCCCTCTTAGTGACAGACAAGTATGGAACACTAGACAATAGATGGCAGAACCACTCTTCCCCTCAAACTTTTTCTATCTCTCCTACTTTATCGATTACTCAGGGCATTTTTGATTGGCTTGATCTTCAGGCTATAGCCAGTGTCCAAGAAAATAGACATGGAGGAGCTCATTCTACAAGACTTGGTGATGTCAGTCTTTATATCGGATTTCAAGCCCTAGAAGATCGACGGGGTGATTGGGTCCCTGATGTCAAAGTGATGTTTGGAGAAAGTTTCCCTTCAGGATCTTATCAAAGACTTAGTCCTAAAAAGAATATGACAGATGCGTCTGGAAGTGGGTCTTATGAATCCATGGTCGCCCTTGTCATCCAAAAGCTGTTTCATGTGAGAGGAACTCACTTTATTCGCTCCCGTTTTTTTGCAAGTTATATGTTTCCTACAAGCCTTCGAGTTCATAGCTTTAATCGGTATGGTGGGGGTTATGAAACAAGTGCTCGGGTCTATCCAGGAATCAAATGGTCTGGCATCGCCTCTTTTGAATATTCAATGAGCCAAAGTTTTGCCTTTTCTTTGGATTTTGCTGGCTATTATGCACAAAAAGCGAGTTTTAAAAAGGGAATTCGAGGCAAGACGGCGACAGGGGGAAGAGCTCATCTAGGTTTTCCAAAAGGGGGAGAGTTTAGCGTAGCCCCTGCTATTGAATATAATTGGAGTAAAAACTGCGGCTTAATTTTTGGAGTTTGGTTCACCCTAGCAGGACAAAGTGACACAAGCTTTACAACAGGAATCGTTACCTTCAACATAGTTCATTAAGGGAGTAGAGGAGTCAATATTCGGATTTTTTACCACCCGTTCGCAAAAGCTCACTAGACAGCACAAACTCGACTTTAGGATTTTCTTAGGCTGCAGCTAAGAGGTAGATCAGTTCTACTAAGATATTTTTTTGAAGATTCGCTGTTTTGCAGAACCCTAATAAATAACTCAAACTGCTAGTTGACTCAACGATAGGCAATCAAGCACTATAAACACCTCATTCCCCCCATACTTTTACCCACATCTTTTTCTTGCGCAAAAAACAGCTCTCGATATAATCTGGGTAGATTTACGTCTCTCCAGCCTTTTATTCTGCATCAACACAGTTTCTAAGGGTCCCCCTCGGTGTGCTCGGTGGTTATTTTTATCACATATATGGATGAGCAACCCATGCTAACCATCTTTCTGCAATGATCGCATTCCCTTTCCCAGCGTTTTGAAAATTTACCACCGAGAGCACCGAGCTCACCGAGACCCTTATTAGGTCCCATGCTTCAAATATTCTATCTATGCACCACCACCCTGCAAGATGAAAGAGGACTGCAGAAACAGAGTTTTCTGTCAAAAAAAGTTGTGGGTAAAAGTATGGGCGCAAAGACGCAAATGGGGAATGAGGTGTAAAAAATTCAGTTATCAACAAATCCTAAAGTCGAGTCTGTGATCTCTAGTGAGCTTTTGCGAACGGGTGATAGAAAATATTTCTTCCGATTCTTCAGGTTACCATATCTTACAGCCTCTAGCATAACGATAAAACCCATATAATCTTGCGACCATGCAGATTTGGCGAAAGCCTAGGTTTTCAAGCAGTGACATACCGCCCAATCGAATCAGAGAAAAACGAGAGCCCAATCTCTGAAAAGTCATCATTTCCAATAAAATGGCTAGCAAAGTCAAAAGTGTGTGTATCCCAGAGGTCGCAATCATCAAAAGAAAAAGCCATTCCAAATCAACGTACCCAAGAAAAATCCCCCCTACTATACTCAAAGAGACAACGACTTCAATCAATGGCTGGATCAGCTCAGCAAAAATTAAATAAGGAAATCCAATAAATGCCGTGCATCCATACTTAGGATTAAAAAGAACCCCGCGATGCCGCACCACCGTTTCAATTAACCCGCGATGCCACCTTTCTCTTTGCTGGCTCAAAGCTTTTAATGTCTCAGGCCCTTTTGTCCATGCAATAGAATCAGGAATAAATTGAACCACTTTTTTTTGATGCTTTTCTCTTAAAAATCGGGTGAGACTGATGGTAACTTCCAGATCCTCCGAAACCTCGCCAACAACATATCCTCCCACCTCAATCAAGGCTGAGCGATCGAAAAGGCCAAAAGCACCAGAAACAATCAAGTTACCCCCCAAAGAATTCCACCCCAGCCTTCCATAAAGAAAAGCTCTCAAATACTCCACCTCTTGCACCCCCGAAAGATAACGGGCCATCCCTCCCCTTCTCTGCCTTACAATACGCAGAGTACCACCCTGAGCCCCAATGCCCTTCTCATTAATAAAGGGATGCACCATCCTTAAAAGCGCCTCTTTTTCAAGGGAAGTATCGGCATCCACCGTCATAATAAGGGGGGTATCTGCGAGATTAATCCCTGCATTCAACGCATCTCCCTTTCCCCCCCTTACCTTATCCACCACGGTTAGGTTAGGCCATTTTTCTGAAGCATAAATTTGTTTAATAGGCTGGGTCTTAAATAAAAGAGGATTCTCTATCAATATAGGTCTTAAATCAAAGGCCCTATTTAAACAGGCTAAAGATCCATCGGTAGACCCATCATTCACTACAATCACTTTAAGATGAGGATAAGAAAGATAGGATAAAGAGGTAATTGAAGCTAAAATTTCATCTACCTCATTATGCATAGGCACAATAATGGAAACAGGAGGTAAAAATTCTGATTTTAGCAATCTTTCTACATCTTCAAATTCTGATTCTTTATAGCGCCGAAAAATAAGAGGAAAGGAAAGAAAAATTAAAAAAAAATAGAATAAATTCACCGAAAGAAAATAATACACACCAAACTGAAGTAGCATATTTGCTAGCCATAGCAAATATGCTCATTTATGCACAAAAAGTATTATGCAACATAATTGCAACAATAAGGCAAGGGGCTACGTATTTCAGACTGATTTTCAAATAATAACCGAGCAAATGTCCTTTTTTCACTTCAAGATGGTCTAAAGCTTTTGTCATCCCCCAACGCCACCCTACGAGAATGACAGCGCATAGTCCCCCTAAAGGAATGAGTACATCGACACAAAGAGCCATAACCCCATTCAAAAATTCTCCAGAGAGAGCTGAAGGAATCCCGAGCAAAAAAGAAGCCAAGCAGGTTAAAACGACTGCATAATGCCTTTTAAAAAGATGGCGATCTATCAGATAGGCAATCATTGGCTCAAGTGCTGAAATCTGAGAAGTGAGTGCAGCGAGTAAGAGGAGTAGAAAAAAAGCAATAGAAAGGAGGTATCCCCCTGGAAGGGTAGAAAAAATCAAAGGAAGTGTTTCAAACATCAAGCTCACTCCAGAAGTGGGTTCCATTCCCATAGAAAAAACAATAGAAAAAATCGCAATGCCAGAAAGAAGGGAGATCACAACTCCAAATAAGGCAATCGGAAAACAAGTTAACGGAATATTTTCATGTCGCTTTAAATAACTCCCATAAGTCACCATGGTTCCCTGTCCTAAACTAAGAGAAAAAAAAGCCTGCCCAAGAGCCATCATCACCACGCCAGGGGTAACTAAAGACCAATCTGGGTAAAACATAAATTGAATTCCCTGCCCAGCACCTGGCATCGATAACCCCTTGACCACAAGGAGGACTAGAACAAATAAAAGGAGGGGCATCATAATCGTGTTTCCCCTTTCAATCCCCTTTCGAACCCCAGTATATAAAATCCACCCAGCAAGGAGCATAAACACCCCCTGTACTCCAACGACAAGACAAGGTGAGTCTACAATCGATTTAAAATGGCTCAGCGCTTCTGCTGAGGCTCCAAAATAAATGAGTTTTCCCCGTACTGCATCGATTAAATAAGCCAGAGTCCACCCTGAAATGACAGAATAAAATGTACTTACCAAAAAACCTGTGATAATGGTCGTTTTTCCTGCCGTCTTCCAAACCCCATTACCCCCTAATTTCTCAAAAGCCCCAGAGGGGCTAAGGGCTGTTTTCCTTCCAATGACAATCTCGGCTATTAATACAGGAAATCCTACAGCGATAAGACAAAGGAGATATAGTAAAATAAAAACAGCTCCCCCATTAGCCCCTACAACATAGGGAAATCTCCAAATACTCCCCAATCCAATAGCTGACCCCACGGCTGCCCAAATAAACCCAATGCGAGATCTCCACTCTTCTCTAGCCATTAATAAAACCTTTCCTATTTCTCTTCAGAAGAGGAGATCTTATCACAATAAGTGTTAATAAAAAACCTCATTTTTGACATACTAGGCACTATGATTAGCGCCATTAGGGCCCTTTTTGCCCCTTCTCAGGATGGAAAACTCGGCACCTTTATGGGGGTTTTTGTCCCAAATATTCTCCAGATGGTTGGAGTAATTCTCTTCATGCGATTGGGGTGGATCCTGGGACAGGTAGGCACCACCCAAATGACTTTAATCATCAGCCTGTCCTCCCTTCTCCTTTTCATTACAAGTCTCTCACTCACCTCAACTGTTTCAAATATGAAAATGGAAGGAGGAGGTTCTTACTACCTCATTTCTAGGACCTTAGGGATAGAATTTGGAAGTGCAATTGGAATTTTATTTTCGATGTCTCAGCTCATTTCCATTGCCCTATGTATTTCAGGTTTTGCTCTATCGCTTCAAGATTTTTTTCCCACCTTAAAGCTAGAAGTGATCGAAATCATCACCCTTTCTCTTCTCATGGGGCTCTCCTATCTATCTAATGACCTCGCCTTAAAAACTCAGCTTCTGATTTTTATAGCTCTTAGCATCTCAATTGGAGCGATTTTTCTCGGAAGTGGAGAAAATATTCCCGATTCTATTAAGCCTTTAGAGGGACTTGCTACAAATCTGAGCTTTTGGGGGGCTTTTGCCCTGTTTTTCCCTGCAGCGACGGGAATTGAATCGGGACTGTCGATGTCAGGGGATCTTAAACGCCCCTCTCGTTCTATTCCTATTGGAGCCTTGGCTTCAGTCATCCTCGCTTTTTTCCTCTACGTCAATATTTCCTTTTTTTTAGCATCTGAAGTCTCAAGTGACCTTCTGAAATCCCATCCTTTTATTATTTACCACCTAACTAAATATGGACATTTGGTGATGTTAGGGGTATGGGGAGCTACCTTGTCTAGTGCTTTGGGATCTATTTTAAGTGGACCTAAAATTATTCAAGCTCTTGCAAAAGATGGGATTTTTCCCTCTCTTTTTAGCAAACCTCTCGTAAATAATTTTTTTATGTACGGCGCAGTCCTAGCGATGATTTTGCTGATCGATCTCAACCATATTCTTCCTATGCTCACAATGACTTGCCTTGTCTCATATGGGCTCATTAATTTTTGTGCTTTTTTTGAAGAACTGATTCACAATCCGAGCTGGAGACCCACATTTCATCTTTCTAAGATGATTTCTTTAAGTGGGACATTAGGCTGCCTTATTGCCATGTTTATGATCAATCCAGGAGCCTCTTTTATCGTGATTGCCCTGACGATTGCCCTTTGTGTTTGGACCTCAAGTCGCCATTTAAATGGGAATTTTGATGATATCAGATACAGCCTCTACCTCTACTTTATCAACAAAGCTATTTTAGCCTTATCCCACCTCGCAAAAAATGCCAAAAGTTGGCGTCCTCATATCTTATCGATTGTGCAAGGAACGACAGTTGATAAAAACTTAGCTTTTTTTTCTCATGCACTAAACCAGGAAAAAGGATTTTTAACGTTTGGTATTTCTTTACCTGAAAGTCCCCATCCCAGGGAACAATTTACGACTTGCCAAGCTATGGTAAAGAATGATCTCAAAGTCTACCAAATTCCTTCTTATGTCCATATCAATCTGACCCATACTCCCAATGAAGGGGCTCATGAAATTCTGACTAATTACGGCCTAGGGCCACTTAAACCTAATACAGTGATTCGTCTTTTTGATGAGGAAATTTTCAAAATTGAATTCGCCTCTTTTTTAATTGACACCTACGCCTATGGTAAAAATACTATTTTACTTAAAACAGACCCTGTTTCCCCTGTCTTTACCCAGAAACAAAATGAAACTAAGGAAATTAATCTGTGGTGGGGTGGGGAATACCGAGGGAATTTTGAACTCTGCCTTGCCCTTTCACATCTTCTTCAAATGAGTGAGCTCTGGCATAATGCGTCAATTATCATTAAAACAGTTGTAAAAGATAAGGAAACTGAAGAGAGGAAAATACATCAATTTGATCGATTTAGGGCAAGACTGCGTCTTAAACACCTCTCTTTCTGCCCGATCATTGACCCTTCTGAAAGTTTTTTTCCCAATTTAGTCACAGCCTCTCTCTCTGCAGACCTCACTTTCCTCGGCATGCGCAGTCCTCTAAAAGGAGAAACAGCATCTGACTACCAAGCCTACTTTCTGAATCTATTTAAAGAAACCAGTCATATCTCGAATATAGCCTATGTACTCTCTGGAGAAACTCTCGATTTTGAGAAAATTTTCTTTGAATAGAGTGGGTTAATAAATCACATGAAACATTTCGTACCATGAATCACTGTAATCTCTAGCTGCATAAATTTCACCTGTGCTGCACATCCCTCTAAACACCGCTTTGATTTCATCTGATGCTTCATTAATCTCTGCAGTGCGTTTCCCAGCTTCTAAATCCCGTATGACTTGATTGAATACTATCCTATCGTCTTCTGAAAGGGATTCCTTTAACATCCTCTCCCTCTCAGGAGATAGATGCAATCTCTCTGGACGTGTTTCATGATATCTTTGATACTCATCCACAACAAAACGGTATTCAGCATCAACCTCTGCACTGTCTCCAGGAAAAAACCCAAAATCACGCTTCTTTCCTTCATCTCGATAAATTGTAAATGCGTCGGTATCAATAAGTCCAATTTTCCACGGTCCCTCTGCAGAGGGAATGATCACTAAATTAGCAAATTTAAAAGTAAGTATTCCCTGTACATGAAAAGCAATATCTTCTAATTCAACATACTGAGATAACAACTGAAGTTGATGTTGTGCACGTTCAAGGTGATGCAAATTTTTCTTAACAAAAACCATCGAATCAAAAGGGAAAAACAAGCTCTCCTTTACTCCGTTATATCCCACTAATTCCTGTTCAATAATCACTTCTGTAGGTTCCGTTAAACAAATCTGTCCTGGAACAACTAAGCAATCTAAACCTCTAGCTTGAATAATCTTGTCAACTTCAGCTGCTATTTTTATTCTTTTCCTTGGATGAATCTTATCAGATGCCATGGCACTATCTTTATATTTATAAAATAAACCCTTTTTAGGATCCTTGATAATCAAAGGCATTTTAACGATGAGCTCTAAGCCTAAGCTATCGAGATTCTCTCCATCTTCTACATGATCTTCTGCTAAGCACGCCATTCTAGCCGCGCCCTCTATTTTGGATGTCGTAAATAAAGGCCCCCTAGCAGGCATGCCTTTAGCTCCTTGATCAATCCATTGCGCTTTTAAATAAAAACTCTTGGTGTTTGGATCTGCTATAGAATCTATATGAATGCGCCGAGTGGAAAGAAGGGGAAAATGCCCCGTTTTATGTAATAACTCCCCTTCACGTTTATGCCTAGTAACAATAATACAAGAAACTCTTTTAAGAAGTTTTTCATCATATCTTGCAGGGAAATGATTAAAATAGGCTTGGGTAATTTCTTTCTGCAAAAAATCAACACTATACCGCTCATCTTTCCCACTCAATCGCTGAAATGAAGGGTGGTAAAGCATAAATGCCTCTTGTATAGCTGTAATAGCGCACTGCTTACTACCTTCTTTTGTACCAAATGGATCAACCATTCTTTCGCCAATATAAGCAGACAAATAAGGCTCACAATCAAACGTAACGGACTCGCACGCCTCCTCCAGTCTCCCATCTTGTAATAAATTAAGCGCTTGATGCAAACGTACAGAATCTGACTCTATCATAATATTATAAAACCATTTAAATTATTAATAATATTTATTATACACAAAAATCAATTTAATAAATATGTAAAACTAAATTTAAAAACTTTTAAAAATAATTTGAGCTAGCTCTGAAAGAGGGACATCCCCTTGGTTAGCCAAAATAATAATCCCCTCTTTTTTAGTAAAATAAATAAGAGAGGAGTATCCAAATAAAGAACTTTCTATTGAATACACTCCTTGCGGGGAAATCAACATTCCTAAAGCCACATCATATTTAGGAAAGTGAAAATAGGAATTTTTCATCATAGCAGTTACAGGGGTATCCTTCATTAAAGCCAAAGTAAAGGTCATTAAATCGTTCAATGAAGAATAAAGACCTCTAGAGCCGATAAATACTGAAGCGAGATTATCCCCATCATTTTCTTTTACCTCTTGCTTATCGAGAGATCCTATAGCAAGGCGTCTTTTTTGATCTTTCGTCAGGGAAAAAGAGGTGTCATCAAGATGTTGAGGTTTCACAATCATTCTATCTACCATATTGGGGTACCCCTGCCTTGCAATCCTGCCAAGGAGATGGGTCAATAAGGCATATCCTAGATTTGAAAACTGATATTTTGCACCTGGGGCGTAAGGAAGTTCAAACGCCTTTAAAAAGCGAAACATCCCCCCAACACTAAATGACTCGGGGTTAAAATAGGCATCTGGAAGTCCCGAAGTATGGGTAGCTAAATTTAAAAGAGTGATGGGCTCTCCTTCATAACAGGGCATTTGGGTGTTGCGACTGAGAAAAGTACTTATAGGATCTGTCAGCTTAGCGCGTCCATCTTGCACAAGCTGAGCTAAAACATAAGAGGTAAATAACTGAGTTAAATAACCGACCCGAAAAATCGTCTCTTCATTAACCTGTACAAGTGACCTAAAAGAGAGCTTCCCATAAGAAACGACCTCTTTATCTGGTAATATCCCGACCGTAATCCCATTTACCTGATATTTTTTGGCAAATGCCTCAATTTTTTCATCGAGCAATTGCCCTCCGATCAAAGTAGAAGAAATGAATAAAAAAAATAGACACCTCATAGAAATCAATCTAGCCGAGATATCCTAAATAATGCTACAGTTTTAGCTATGAGAAGTTTAAACGTCTTTGTTCTTGCTATGATTAACGTTGCTGCGATTTGCAGCATTAAAAATTTTCCCTATACAGCAGAATATGGATTTGCTTCTGTCTTCTACTTCGCATTTGCTGCCCTCTTTTTCTTTATTCCTGTCTCCCTCGTCTCTGCTGAGCTGGCAACCGGTTGGCCTGAGCGAGGAGG
>JAGOSM010000036.1 GCA_018062315.1 Simkaniaceae bacterium
CAGCGCGCGCCACTAATTCAGGTCGTTTTGAAAGTGCTGTCCGCTCATAAAGCATTGAGTCAAGCTTACTACGCAAAGTACGTACGTTCCATTTTTCAATTCGACACATCTCGGCGTAAAAATCTCGCTTGATAGCATCTTTAATCGGAATAAGCGCAATAAAATGAGTCCAACTCAATTGTCGTATCAGTGATACGACAATCTTTTCATCAGGGAAGACCTCAGCAAACTGCACCATCCTACGTAAATTCTTGTCTGTAAAGCTATTACCGTAGTCTACCACCAATTGTCGTGACAGCGTCACGACAATTGAGAGTCCATACTCCGCGCGTTCCCCCTGAAGCACTTCTTTACTAATTCGCTCCCCCAACCGCCAATAAAGCATCGTTAGCCCCGCATTGACCGTAGATGCAATTGATTTACGAGTGTGGTCGATCATCTTCCTTAGATCTTGGAGCAAATCCTTGGGTAAGATGGGCGTTGTTGATTGAGACGAGGTTGGTAGTATTTTTTGAATCACTGTGAATCTCCTTGAAGAATTCGTTCCGAAATATGACGGCTATATTTCTTGGTTACCTGCACGTCTAAATGTGTATAGCGTTGCAGCATACCCAAAGTACGATGCCCCATGGCAGCAGCCAGCTCAAGATTGGAAGCTCCATGAGCTGCAGCTAATGTGGCAAATTGGTGTCGCATGTCGTGAAAATGATAGTCCTCGATCCCTGCGCGTTTCAAAGCTTGGATCCATGCCTTTTTAATATCGACTTGACCGAAGGCAGTTTTGCTTGCGAATACGAGGGGCTTTAGTGGGTGACGGACTGCATGCAGAGCCTTCAGCTCGATGATTACAGGGTCAGCCAGAGCAACACTACGGGGATGGCCATTCTTAGTCTCTTTGAGACTTGCAAGCCGGTTATCGAAATCCACGCTTCTCCATTCAAGACCGAGGAGCTCTCCCCGACGTGCTCCAGTAGTCAAAGCAAAGAGAACGATAGGATAGAGATAAGGTGACTTGCTTTCTTTGCAGGCGACAAGAAGAGCTGTAACCTCAGCATCGGTAAGGATACGATCACGGCCTGGGGCTTCTTTAAGTTTGATCAGATTAAGGCAGGGACTTTCTGCTAGCCAACGCAGTTGTTTGACGGCATAGCTAAAAGTCGAAGAAAGCGTCACCATGTAGCGATTAATAGTTGAGGCCAAAGGCTTTGTCTCTTTGAGATGTTGCCTCTCTTTGGAGATAAGTTCGGGAGTGATGTGGATGAGGGCGTAGGCTCCTAAACGAGTGCGCCAATAGTCATACTGCGCCTGCACTTTTTTAAGGGAGTGTTGATGTTCAAGAACTCCATCACCAGAAAGACGATCTAAAAGGTCTGCATAGGTATAGGCTATTTTGTGTGTTTCAAAGTTATACTGCCCAAGCTTGATACGTCTCTCAGTGTCTGCCCCCCAATCGATAGCTTCTTGCTTGCGCTCAAAATGATTGCTGATCGAAGGGAAACCTTTAAGACGAATGACTGCACGCCACACGGAGGTCCCGTCTGCGTTTTTCCTTTTGTAGATAGATGCCATAATTCCAACCTCATGTTTTTTGCGATTGGAATCGTGCTAGACTTTTCTTTGCTGCACCGTCATTGCACCGCGAACATAGATTCTAGGTTGAGTAAAGTATTTTATTCAATTTGAATCGTATGTAAGTGATTGATGGTGAGAGAGATAGGAAGATGAGACTTGTTGGGTTCGAACCAACGACCCTCTCCTTAAAAGGGAGATGCTCTACCGACTGAGCTAAAGTCTCTTAATATGACCCCAAGGGGATTCGAACCCCTGTTACCAGAATGAAAATCTGATGTCCTAGACCTGACTAGACGATGGGGCCATAACTGCTAACAAGTATAGCAACCTGAAGGATTTATTTCAACCCCTCATACGGTCATTATTTCTTTTTCCTTGTCACTTAGTAAGGTGTCAATATCTTTGCAGTACTTGTCTGTCAGTTCTTGAATTTTCTTTTCAGTCCCTTTCACTTCATCTTCAGAAATATCGCCAGCTGTTTTCAACTGTTTTAAGAGGTCGTTCCCCTTGCGTCGATGATCTCTAATGACTACTTTGGTTTCTTCTGCTTTTTTCTTCGCTTGCTTGCAAATATCTTTCCGCAGCTCTTCGTTGAGAGGAGGGATTGAAATACGAACCGATTTCCCTTCAAGAATAGGCTGAAGGTTCAAATTCGCTTTTTCAATCCCCTTGGCAATCGCTCCCGCAGTTTGACCGTCGTAGGGAGAAATCAAAATCATTCTCGCCTCAGGCATTGTAATGGTTGCAAGATCTTTGATTCGCATCTCAGATCCATAAACATCCACCCGCACTGCGTCGAGAAGGCCAGGGTTTGCTCGCCCTGAACGAAGGTTGCTCATTTCCTTACGAAAATGATCTACTGCTTGATCCATTCCTGCTTTGGCCTGACTAAGGGCTCGTGCTGCCATATAAACTTATACTCCCATTTGCCAACGGATAAAGGCTGTTAAGGTAGCTCCTTTAGCCGATTTTTCAATAAATTGTGCAACAGTCAGAGATGGGTCTTTGACGAATTTCTGACGCGGCAAGCAAACCTGATCATAAAAGGCATTCATTTTTCCTTCAACAATTTTACTCATTATGTTTTCAGGACGCCCTTTCACTTGCTCTCTTGCAATCTCTTCTTCACGAGCTTTTAACTCTTGAGGCACTTCATCAGGAGAAAGATATTCTGGCGCTTCAGCCGCAGCATGCATTGCCACTTCACGAGCCACAGTTCCTGCTGTCGCTACCCCTGAAAGCTCAACTGCTGTTACAATCTTACCACCCATATGAGAGTAAAGACCGTAAGAAGCTCCTGCTTGCTTTTTCATGAAATGAACACGTCGAACTTTGAGATTCTCTCCCATGCTTTGCACAAGTTCAATCCGAATCTCATCGATCGTCTGACCATTTCTTTTGCTCGCTAGGAATGTCTCAAGAGAACTTGTTTTCTCTTGAAGCGCCTGCGCAGCAAGTTCATTGACAAAGTTTTTGAATTTCTCATTCTGAATGACAAAATCGGTCTCTGCATTGACCTCAACAAGGGCAATCCCTGTTGCGTCTTCAAGAACACCGATCGTTCCTTCATTCGTTTCTCGCCCTTCTTTTTTGACAGCAGAAGCTGCTCCCGCTTTCCGCAGAAAGTCGATCGCTTTTTCCATATCGCCGCCTACTTGGTCAAGCGCTTCTTTACACTTGGCCATCCCCACTCCGGTTCTCTCCCGAAGTTCTTTAACCATTTGAGCTGTTACGTTACTCACCCTTCGCCTCCTTCAACACACTTTTCTCATCTTCAGTTGAGCTCAAAGAAATGTTGAGATCTTGTTTTTTGGCCATAATAGCGCGAGTAAGGGACTGAAGGATCAATTTAATGCTCTTTAAAGCATCGTCGTTACATGCAATCACATAATCGATAGGATCAGGGTTACAATTGGTGTCTACAAGAGCCATCACCGGAATGTTAAGTCTCTTCGCTTCTGCAACAGCAATATGTTCCTTGCTTGGATCTACGATAATCAAAAGTCCTGGAGGTTTACGCATTGAACGAATTCCAGAAAGATTGCGATCAAGTTTGATTCTAGCTTTCTCAAGTCCTACAAGTTCTTTTTTGGTAAGTCCATCTCCACCTGTTGCTAGTTGTTTTTCAACTCGCTCAAGGGTTTTAACAGAACGACGTAGGGTTGTTAAATTGGTTAACATCCCACCGAGCCATCTTTCTGAAACGTAAAACTCGCCACATTCTTCTGCGCACTCACGTACCACTGTTTTGGCTTGTTTTTTAGTCCCTACAAAAAGAATACTCTGATGTTTAGCGACCACTTCTTCAACCACAGTTGTCGCAAGACGGATCTGCTGAAGTGTTTTAGCTAGGTCGATGATGTAAATGCCATTGCGCTCTTCGAAAATGAAGCGCTTCATTTTAGGATTCCAACGCTCTTTCTGGTGGCCAAAATGAGCCCCAGATTCAAGTAAATCCTTGATAGTAACTGATGTTTGTTGCTTAGTATCCAAGCCTTGTTCCTTTGTTAACGACGGCATCCCCTCTTGTTATATGAGAGGATTTCGGTCTTGGTAAATTTATTTTTTGAAAAATGACCCTTGTAAAAGGAGATAGCGCCTGATCAGAATCGAACTGACGCTCATAGCTTGGAAGGCTATTGTTCTACCATTGAACCACAGGCGCGTCTACTTCCTTGTCAGCCCTGCTCCGCAAGGCCCAAGGTCATTTATTACGAACGATGTTACTACCACGTTGAATTTTTCGCCAGCAAATATTATAATAGAGTTCACACTAAGCCCATTACGAGGACATCATGATACCATTATTTTTTTTGATCCCTTTCCTAGGTACTATGGGAGCTATGCCGCAAGCTTCTCAAACAGAAATTGCGCAAGTTGTTGATATTCAACAAACAAAGCCAGCAACCTTACTCGTTGATGAGGTTATGAAAGAGTTTAATGAAGGGAAATATCGACAATTTCTATCTCGTCTCGACAAGGAATTTGAGAAAGATCGGACCGAATTTCAAATGAATCCTTTACTAGATGAAAGAAAAAAAGTGGCCGCTCTTCCTGCAAAACACCCTAAAGAAGCAGCAGCTTATGCCGAAGCATCTGAATCTTTATTAAAACAGCGCGATCAGGCACTCATTGAGCTTTGCATGGCTTCGCCAACAAGCCCAGAGAGCACCTCTGTTAAAAATATGATTTTTCTTACCCTTAGCACAGAACAAAGAAAAAGTTTAGATTACCTCTATAGCCTCAGATCTCTTTTTAAAGGGGATGGAAAAACCCCTCTTGAAAATGAACTGATCCGCTTAGACATCGAATACTGGTTAAAAGCTCTGTCTTTAGATGCTGCCACCCTCGAGCAAAAAGAGTCGCTTGAAATTTCGATGAAAAAACAAATCGCTCTTGATCTTGAAAAGCTTGAAAAAATGAAAGATGCGGCTCTCAAAGATCCCGATTCAGCAGCAGGACATGCTATTTTAGTCGCTTACGGAGTTTATCCTAAGCATAAGGCTGTCTTACTCGAAGAAAAAAGGCTCAATCTTCTTGCCAAAGGAATTTCAGCTCCTAAAACTTCTTTTGAAGAAAAGGCAAAAGTGATTATGCAATCTTTTAATGAAAAGCACTTAACTCTCGTCAATAAGTACTTTCCATCTAATTAGATTTCCGGCAGCATTTCGAGGGAGATGGACAATATCCCAGACAAAGCGAACCGCTGCCTCTACATGATCTTTATCGCCCTGATACTCATCAGTATCAGGGTGTCCCACCTCATCCTATGTCAAAAAGAAAAATACGAAGCCCTTTCGAGAAAGCCTAGAGAAAAAACCTTTCTCGAAGTCCCCTTTCGAGGCACCCTTTGTGATAGGTTCAATACTCCCCTTGCGATCAATAGGCTGAAATATAATGCCGCGATTTTATATCAACCCATGCGAGAAATGGCTCGCCAAGAACGGAAGAGTTATATTCCTCGATTAGCCGCCTGCATTGCAGATGAACTCCACCTCGATGTTCAGGAGGTAGAAGATAAAATTTATGCAAAAGCAGCTCTTTTTCCTCATCTTCCCTGTATTATTCTCGAAAATATCAATGAAAAAACGTATTACCGCCTTAAAATGCTGGAACGTTCTTATCCCGGGTTATGTGCGCTTAAAGATACTTCCCGTTTTTATCCCCAAGGAAAAGTTGCAGCCAATGTCCTTGGATATTT
This sequence comes from Simkaniaceae bacterium, assembly GCA_018062315.1. Lineage (GTDB taxonomy): Bacteria > Chlamydiota > Chlamydiia > Chlamydiales > Simkaniaceae > JAGOSM01. The sequence continues at coordinate 5,774 of JAGOSM010000036.1, forward strand.
AGGGTCTATCAATGAACAAGAGTATCTCGCTGTTTCTGCAGAAATGGGAGAGTTGAGGGAGTTTCTCCAACGAAGAGAAGCTTTTGAACCTATTCCCTTACCCAAGGGATTTAACGATGTTGAAGAAGTTGTAGCAAGACTGGAAGAACTGACCAGCAAATCTTATGGGATGAATGCCCTCGTGGGGAAAGGGGGGATTGAAGGGTATTATGAAGAGCTTCTTCGAGGAAAGATGGGGCGTAAAATCTGTGAAATTTCTCATAGCGGACAAGTCCTTCGGACGGTCGCGACCCCCTCTTTTCCAGAAAATGGAGAAAAGCTGCATCTCACCCTCTCTGCAGAACTCCAATCTTTTGCAGAAACTCTCCTCATTGAGAATGAAGCGATGCGCCATAAATCTTTTGCCCTTGCAGGCAAAGGGCATCATGACGTTCCCAACCCCTGGATTAAGGGAGGCGCTATTGTCGCCATGATCCCCTCAACAGGGGAAGTGGTCGCCCTTGCCTCATATCCCCGTTTTGATCCCAATGCCTTTATTGAAAAGGATGAAGCGCGAATTCACTCCTATCTTGAAAATCCCACTTATTTAAAATTACTTTGGGATGGATGGATGCCTCTTGAAAGGGAACTTCCTCAAGGGATAGAAAAACAGTACCTAACCTTCTCTCTTTTTTTAGATTTTATCCTCTCTCCAAACAGCTCTACAAAAAAAGTATTTCATAAAATTTCGAATGTCCGGAAAGGATATACCCTTTTATCGGCAGCAACCACCCTTCTTGAACTATCTGACCAGCCCAATATGTCGACGGTTATTGATTCCCTCTATAAAGATGTCCCCTCCCGGTTTAAAACATCTCCCACCGCAATTGAAGAAACATTAAATGCTCTTTCTCAACACGAGGAACAGGTCCTTGATTTAAAAGGGATACTCGATCCTATTTTCTCCCCCCTTCTTTATAACAACGATAAACTTCTTGTCCTAGATTTACTCAAGTTACTTATTTTAGAAAAAAAATGGACAGATCCCTTGCTTGATGAGTATGGGGATCTCTCCCTCGATGCCTATTTTAGTTTGATGCAAGAAGGGGCCAAAGGGAAAAAAGCCCATTATGAAGTGATGAAAGACTTCTTCCATAAAGAAATTTTTCCCTCTTGGAGAAAAGATCATTTTGCCTCCTATCTTAAAGAGAAGCGAAAAGAAGAGCGTCGCTATCAACGCCCTTACCTTGATTATTTAAAAGAGGCGGAACAACTTGAATTTGCTACCTGGTATCACTCACTCCCCCCTCCAGACCTTGCAGATATCATCCTTACTACAAGAACTTTTGATGAATTAACCCTTCCCCTTTATGGATCTTATCGAAAAAAAGAGCAGGACCTTGCTCGCACTTTTTATCCAAAGCAAGGATTCAGCTACCTTACCTCTCTAGCCTTTCAAAGAGATGCTCCAGTGGGATCTCTTTTTAAAATTGTAACAGGCTATGCCGCCCTGATGGAACAGAGAAAATCGTCACATGAGCTTAACCCTCTCGTCATTCGGGATGATGGACACAATCCTCAACACATTTTGGGATTTCATAGTGATGGAACTCCGATTCGGAGGCAATATAAAGGGGGGCGCCTTCCTGCCTCTCATAAAGCGGTAGGAAGAGTTGACCTGAAAAAAGCGATGCAAAAATCGAGTAATATTTATTTTTCTCTCCTTGCTGCAGATGTCATCCCCTCTCCCACGGCATTTTTAGAAACAGCTGAATCGCTAGGCTATGGTCATAAAACAGGGATTGATATTGCTGGAGAATGCCCAGGTCATCTCCCTACCGATTTACGTCATAATCGGAGTGGTCTTTATTCCTTTGCTATTGGACAACATACCTTAACTGCCACCCCGTTACAAGCGGCTGTCATGCTTTCGACTCTAATGAATGGAGGGATTAAATATAAGCCACAACTCGTGCAATGTAGCGATCCTTCTTTTGAGCAAATTGATTGTCCTGATGATGTGAGGGAGTATCTTTTAGATGCCTTAAAACTTGTTGTCGTTGATCCCGAGGGAGGAGCTCATCCTTCCCGCATTCGAACCCTTTATGAAAATCCCCACCTCAAACGAGATTATCTCAGCACCTACACTTCCATGATGGGAAAAACATCATCAGCTGAGGTGGCCTACCGCCCCTGTATTAACCAAGAGTCCTCCACCATTTTATGCAAAGATATTTGGTTTGGGGCGATTTCATCGGATCTTGTCGTGGTTGTCTATCTACGATTTGGCGATTTTGGAAAAGAAGCGGCTCCCCTCGCAGCTCAGGTCATTAAAAAGTGGAGAGAAATAAGCAATCGTCCTCTCTAACCCCTCCTGAAGTTGCACCTTTGGCTCCCATCCCAAAAGGGATCTAGCCTGGGAAATATCAGGCTTTCTTTGTTTGGGATCATCTTGAGGCAGAGGTTGAAATACTAAAGGGGACTGAGATCCCGTCATCTTTAAAATGAGCTCTGCTAAGTCTTTCACATACCACTCTTGAGGGTTGCCGAGATTGAAAGGGCCCCTCTCTTCCCCTTCATACGCCATCAATAAACAGATCCCTTCAATCAAATCATTCACATAACAAAAAGAGCGAGTCTGCTTCCCCTCTCCATAGATAGTTAAAGGCTTTCCCGACAATGCTTGAATAATAAAATTAGACACTACTCTTCCATCTTGAGGATGCATCCGTGGCCCATAGGTATTAAAAATACGACCTACTCTGATGGAAAGCTGGTACTTGCGGTGAAAATCAAAACAAAGGGTCTCTGCACATCGTTTCCCTTCATCATAACACGACCTAATTCCTGTTGGATTGACATTTCCCCAGTATCTCTCGGTTTGAGGATGAATTTGAGGATCTCCATATACTTCACTTGTAGAAGCCTGAAAAAATTTGGACCGATATCTCACCGCAAGTTCAAGAAGATTCATGGTGCCATAAACATTCGTTTTTACAGTCTGAATCGGGTTGCTTTGGTAGTGAACGGGAGATGCAGGGCAAGCAAAGTTATACACCTCATCGACAGGGATATCGAGGGGATCACAGATATCATGCTCGAGAAAGGCAAAGTGAGGGTGATCAAAAAGGGGATGTAAATTATCAAGACTTCCTGTGAACAAATTATCCACACAGATGACAGAGTACCCCTCTTGGACTTTTTTCAAACAAAGATGGGAACCGAGAAATCCCGCTCCCCCCGCAATCAGAATTTTTTTACGTATCATGGCATGCAACAAAAGTAATGCGATTTTTTCCCTGATTCCACATTTGGTAGGGCTTTAATATAGTCTCTGTTTCTCCTCGAAGAGTGACACAAGCCGACTGGGCTACTTCGAGTAAACTTTCAGCCTCACCACTTGAGAGCTTCGCGGAGGAATAAAGTAAAATCACCTCATACTGGTCTTTGTAAGAGGCGATAAGCTCTTTAAATCTTCGAGAACGAAGAAGTTCTACCCCAAAAAGAGATCTCCCCATCATTGGAAGATAATCATACCCTTCTTTGTGACAAAGAGAGAAAGACTCAGATTCCTTTGTCAAATACTGGAAAAGCCCTGGAGCATGATTTGGCTTAAGCAACCCATTAAAATGGGTTTCAATAAGCAGTGTTTTTTTCCCTTCAAGAGCAAGGAGTGTAGCTACCTCATGAGAATAATCAGGCCCTTCTTGTCCAAGGAGAGCAATCACCCCAGAAGCCCCTTTGGTGATTTTTCGAAGAACTTCTCGATCTTTGAGATATCCCCCCACGCGGAATCCTTGATAAGATAGCCTTTCTAAAGAAATGGGCAACCCTTGGAAAAGATGAAATATGACAAACAAGAAAGAACTCCCTATAAATATAATCACAGCAAGGGAGCTTCCTTTAAGGAGCATTTTCGATTTTATAGGGACAAAGGTAGAGTAAGGCTGATTCAAGGGACGTGATTCAATGGAAGAAAGGGTTTTTGCGATCATTTTTCCCTCCATCAATTGACTTAACCCCTGAATCATCCCTTTTGTGATTTCAGACCTCATCTTAAGTTTTTTCTCTTCCATCAAGAGATCGGGGATTAACTCCCTTTGAGATAGAATGGCATTTTTTCTCTCTTCATTCCGCCGAATTCGAGAATCTAATCCGTCAAGAAGTGCCCTTTTTTGAGTATGGATTTGATTTTTAATCAAAAGAATTTGCTTATTTACGAGATCTAATACAGTAAAATTGAGCTCTTTCATGCTATTTTTAGCGCATTCCAGCTCATTATTCCACCTTAAGGCCACCTCATGTAAATGGTGTACAATCAGATCATAAAGGCGATGGTACTCTTTTTCCATCCTCTGCTGCTCTTTTTCTGTGCGGTTTGCAGTATCTCTCCGCAAACTAAAAAGGTGGGTCGCCTGATTTAAAAGATCAGGCGTAACATAGCCAGAAAAAGCTCCAGCACAAATGAGCTGCTCAAAATTAGAGAAATTAACTTCTTTTAATAGTGTCTGTATGTTTTTTTCTTTAAAAATACAATCATCTCTATAATTGCATTTTTTTTGATATAACATATAAACATGGTCTAAATCTAACCCTGCATAATCTCTAGATTGTTTTTGATAAATTCTCCTTTCAAGCAGAAGATCTGAGGAAATGGAGATTAAATCTTGAATGTATTTTTTTTCATCAATCGGTCCTAGATTGATAAAGCCATTGGCCTTTTCAATTTGTTTCATCAATGCGGCACTTTGATGGGAAATGGAAGCGGGAGATTGAAATACAGCGAGATTGCCAAAAATTTTTCCTAAAACTGACTCTTTTTCATCTTCAAGGCTATTTAAATCGATTGACATTCTTCTAGAGAGAAAGTCGGTGAGTTGCGTTGTTAGATCGAGTAAAGAAGGAGCTGAAATTGCATTAATAACAAAATCAGGACTCACAAGAAAACATCGATTTTCTTTGTCTGCTTTTAGTTCTTTTTCAATACTTTTCAACTCTTCAGATAGCTCTTGAGCAGATGTTTCCGCAGACACCATTTGATGCTCTTTTAAGAAATGAGATACCTGAGCAAGATCTTGTTGAAATTTTTCATCGAGATGGGAACATCGATCATCGAGATGAGCTAACTGCCCATTCATGATGCGGATACTTTCTTCTGCTAAAAAAGCCAAATAATTTTTCATAAGAGATCTGAGAACTCTTTTGCCCTGAAAAGGATCAGAGTGAATATATTCAAATTCCATGATTGAGCTATCATCAATGTTGGGGGAAATGTCAATTCCCTTCATCAGTCCATCGATACACCCATTTATAGGATTCACAGTGAAGTGATACTCCCGTTTGAAATCTTGAATTTCGCTGGGATCGAGAATAAATGAGACCCCTTCATGAGTAAAAGGGGTCATAAAAGTCCCCCTCACCTCACTCACATCGTCTCTATATAGATATTCTTCTTTTGATGTGCAAATGATTGAAAAAGAATGGGGTATGTTTTCAGAATATTGCACTGCCGAAAAATGGAGTGTTTGGGGAAGTAGGACAGGTCTCCCTAATTCAAAACGCCATTTTTGGATAAAATTTGTCAATTGCTTGTATTTGACTTCCCTAGGAACTACCTGCAGTCCTGCATCAGAAATCACTCGAGCCAGCATCCCTCGAGATAAGAGAAGTCCCCTCGTTTTAGATCCAGAGTCCCCATGTATAGAAAAAAGATGCTTAAAGGGGAAAAATGTCCCTAGTTCCTGGGCTTGAGATTCTTCTTTAAATGAAGCTGTGCTGAGGTAGGTCAAAGAGCTTTCGCTTTCTCGAAAAAAATAACAAAAAACAACCCCTAAAGCCACACATAGACTCTTTTTCCATTGAGCCCGAATAATCTTAGTAATATCAGAATAAAATAATAATGGGTCTTCCGTCATGGAAGAATCACCCCTTTGACATGCTTATTAAAGAGCTCATACGCTGTGATCGTAGGGAGAAGTTGGTTGACAAAACGGTTCCACTCAGAGACCGGGGTTGCAGCTACATAGAGAATATCTCCCGGCATGACAAGAAGGGCATCCGTTGGCAACTTAACGACATGCTCCCAATTGAGCGTATAAATTCTTGGTCTTGTGACGTTGCCACGAATGATTTGAATAAAAGAGCGATCGCCTGAAGGAAGAAGGCCTCCTGCTTGGGCAATCACATGTCTAAGAGGCATGCTTCCATTGGGAAGAGAAATAATCCCTTCTCTCGCCACTTCGCCAAGGACCATTAAAGAGGAAGCTCCTGCCTGAGCTATGTAAATTTTATCTCCCCCTCTCATCACCACATTTTGACTCATATCCCCTTGTTTAAGAAGGCGGTCCATATCTACAGGAAGGTAATGATTGTCCCTTACAAGGTAACTCATAAAGAGATTGGAATTAGGAGAAACACGAGCCTGAGCCAGCACATCAAATAATCTAATTTTCCCATTGACCGGCATCGCGGGAATGGCAACTTCTCCTGCAAGATCTACTTTCCTTACTTCCCTTTTCTGATAGTTGAGGAACACCTCAACATCTGCAATTTGAGAGCGATACGTATCTTGAATCTTCAACCTAGCCTGCTCAAGAGTTAATCCCCCAATATTGACTAACCCGAGATCCGGCAACACAATATGCCCCTCTGTGACATTAAAGCCGACAGAATGTCCAATGCTCGCTATCGCTTGCATTAAATCATGCCGAGTAGGGTGAAAAAGAACGATCGAAAGGACATCCCCATCAATCACTGTATCTTCATACTCATCAAGAAGCTCTGGAGATAGAGGCTCATAAGGTTTCCCTTCAAGCTCTAAAATAGAAAATTTTCCCTCTCTGATTTTATACGAATCGAGAACAAATTCTTCTGCGCCCAGGATGTCATCCCCTCGATAAGGGGGGTTTGTACAACCAAGATAAGCGAAAGCCATTACCCCCAAAGGGAGGTAACGAAAGATAACTCTTGCAATTCCCACATTGGGCAGATTACGCTAGTGGCCAATAAAATGAAACGAATTTTTATTACAGGAATTGCAGGATTTATTGGCTTCCATTTAGCCCGTTTTCTGAGAAAAAGGGGAGATGAGGTACATGGCTTTGATAACTTTAGCCCTTATTATTCCGTTGCCTATAAAAAACAAAGGGCGGCTATCTTAGAAAAAGAAGGAATCCACCTCGCTCCTCCCCAAGACCTCCGGAACTTTACTCATTTTGTTCACTTAGCAGCCCAGCCCGGCGTTCGCTATTCTTTATCTCATCCAGAAGTGTATGCAGATTGCAATCTGAAACTGTTTGTAGATATTTTAGAGCTCTGCAGAAAATATCAACTCCCTCTGATTTACGCTTCCTCATCCTCGGTATACGGGTTAAATCAAAAAATACCCTTTTCTGAAAAAGACCCTGTGGAAGAGCCTGCAAACCTCTATGCTGCTACAAAAAGAGCCAATGAACTCATGGCTTTTTCCTATCACCATCTGTATAAAATTCCCGTAACGGGGCTTCGCTACTTTACTGTTTACGGCCCCTGGGGCCGTCCTGATATGGCTTATTTTTCCTTTGCAAAAGCTATCAAGCAAGGGATCCCTATTCAACTCTATAACGGAGGAAATATGAAACGGGATTTTACCTATATTGATGACATTGTACAGGGAACCGTTGCGGCTATCGACCACAGCTTCCCCTGCGAACTTTTTAACCTAGGTAATCACCGAGCAGAAGAACTTCCCTTTCTTATTTCTCTTCTAGAAAAAGGATTAAATAAAAAAGCAGTTATTGAATATCTCCCTATGCAAGCCGGAGACATGAAAGAGACGCTTGCAGACCTTTCAAAAAGCAAGCGTCTTTTAAATTATTCCCCCCAAACTCCCCTTGTGGAAGGAATCACTAAATTTACTGATTGGATTAAATCAGAAGCAATCATGCTGTAAGAGGTATACTTTTTAGCCGCCTCTTCCCCCGCCTTACCGTGTAAATAAACTCCCAGGATCGCCGCTTCTCTCCCTTCCATCCCTTGCGCAAGAAGTGCTGCAATCATTCCTGTTAACACATCTCCACTTCCTGCTGTTGCCATCCCAGGATCTCCCGCTGTAACAATCACTGGTTGACAGCCAGGATGAAAAATAAAAGTCGGAGCCCCTTTCAGGACAATCGTTGCCCCCTTTTCTTCAGAGTAAGCCTGGCATAACTCAAGAGTGGGATAGGTGCCGAGTAAGCGAGTCATTTCTCCAACATGGGGAGTAAAAATATGAGGGGCAAAAATCTCTATATCCTTTAATAAATAAAGGCCATCCCCATCTACCACACAGGGAGCAGAAAGTTGTCCTACAACTTCTTGAACAGGATAAAAACTCCCAAGACCAGGCCCTATAATAAAAGCACTCGCCCTCTGCGCCTCTTTTAAAATAGATTCATGAGACCACTCTTCACAAATGAGCTCCATCGGAGGATTCCCCCCCATACCAGGAGGGTGGAAAAGACGCACTATCCCTGCTCCCGTCCGCAGCGCGGCAAGACACGCTAAAAAAGCTGCCCCACTCATTCCCTTAGAGCCAGCAAGAGCCACTACATAACCCGCTTCATATTTATG
>JAGOSM010000006.1 GCA_018062315.1 Simkaniaceae bacterium
GGATATGTTGGTATATTTGAGTTTGAGCTAATGTTTGCATTTTTATAGCAAGAGAGGTGCTTATTTGTGCATTAAAATATGAAATTAAACTTTTTAATCCTTGCGCAACAATAGATCCGATTACAAGTAGGGTAAATAAAAAATTTTGAGAAAACGAGGAGAGAAATGGAATGTAATGAGGGAGGAAATTGGTAGAGACATCGGCAGAAGAAATTGAATTCAATGCTGCAATTAATAAACCAAAAGCACAGCCTTCCAACAGAGCGCAGATTAGGCTAAGAATACAGGTAAGGATTAATCGAGGGACAAAACAGTAGTGTTTGCCCAAAAATAGGAAGGTGAGTTGCAAAGAATTGGAAAATAGGTAGCGGGCGAGAAGACGTAAAAACATTTTCTATTTTAGGTGGGGTTTAATGAGGGAGGCAAGCTTCATCATGTCCACAGGGGTAGGGGAGCCAAAAACTTTTGCAAGTTTGTCGTCGGGAACGATAAGGCGGCCATTATTCGGATCCTGTAACTTGTTCTCTTTGATGTAAATCCAGAGTTTTTTGGTTACGTCGCCGCGCCCCATCTCTTCATCACCGATCACCGCTGCAAGCTCTTTAGAAGGCTTAATTTTTCTGCCACCACGCCCGCCGCCACCTGCTTTTTTCTCATAGGCAGTTTTCGGATGATCCTTGTACTTCTTCATGATCTCATCAAGCTCATTTCCTATCACATCACAGTCGGGATAGTTCGAACAACTGTAGAAATCTCGATTAAAACGGGATCTCTTTTTCGTTAACTTCCCATTACACCCCAGCGCAGGACAGTCGGGCAAATCTTTGTGCGGAATCGCCCCCTTGAGCGGAATATTCACAATCGTTTTGCACTTCGGATACTTCGAACACCCAAGAAAAGCCCCAAAGCGACCATGCCGAAGGGTCATCGTCCCGCCACATTTCGGACAGGGCTGATCCCAGTCAAAATCAGAGACATAGAGCGATTTATCAAAATTGAGCCCCTCCATAGGAGACGCAAAACTACACTCGGGATAATTCGAACAACCGTAAAAATATTTCCCTTTTGCCCAAATCTTTTGCAGCTTACTCCCACACTCAGGACAATTCAGATCGGTCATCTCTTTAGGGACAAAGGCCTCTTTCTCCGCTACCTCAATCACAGGAATAAAGGTCGCCCAAAAATCTTTGACATACTGCTTCCACTGCGTATCACTTTCCGCAATACTGTCGAGCTCCTCTTCCATTTTCGCAGTAAACCCAATGTCCATGATCAGACTAAAATGCTTCTCCAGCATATCCGCTATAATACGCCCAAGCTCCGTAGGCTTTAACTGGAGCCTCTCTTTCGTCGTATAGTCGCGCGAATGAATCTTATTCATGATCGATGCATAGGTCGATGGACGCCCTACCCCACACTTCTCAAGCTCTTTAACAAGGGAAGCCTCGGTAAAACGGGGGGGAGGTTTGGTGAAAGATTGCGTTTTTGTGAGCTCTTCGAGCGAAACCACTTCTCCCTCTTTAAGGGGAGGAAGATTCTTATTCACACTCTCTTCTTCCGACTCATCCACTTTCTCTTCGTAAATCGCAAGAAACCCTTTAAACTTCACAACAGACCCACTCGCCCGAAGCGTTAGATCCTTGTCTGTCTCGATGTTTGCCCCTACTGTATCGTAAATCGCTGGATTCATTTGGGAGGCAATAAAACGGCGCCAAATTAATTGGTATAACTTAAATTGATCCGCATTCAGATAATTTTTGATGAGCTCAGGAGGATGGGCGAGATTCGTCGGACGAATCGCTTCATGCGCATCCTGCGCCGATTTCTTGGTCGCATATTTGTGCGGTGTGGCCGGAAGATAGTTCTTCCCAAACTCAGCTGTAATATAAGCTCTTGCTTGCTCAATCGCTTCAGGCTCCACCCGCACAGAGTCGGTCCTCATATACGTAATAAGACCCTCTGCCCCATCCTTTCCAAGATCCACCCCTTCATAGAGGCTCTGTGCAATACTCATTGCCCGCTGCGCCCCAAAACCAAAATGGCGCGACGCCTCCTGCTGAAGAGTCGAGGTTGTAAAAGGAGGCACTGGATTCCGTTTCTTCTCCTTCTTCTCAACTTGGGCCACGGTATAGGTCGCTCCTTTGAGTTTTTTCTCAAGAGCTATTGCCGTTTTCTCATCCGAAATCGTCGTTGATCCTTCTTTTTCAATCTTCTTCCCATTAATAAGGAAGAGCGTTGCATAAAAGGGACTCGATCCTTTCAAAAGAGCCGATAAAGTCCAGTACTCTACAGGAACAAAGGCTTCAATTTCTTTCTCCCGATCCACAATCAACTTCAGCGCGATCGATTGCACCCGCCCCGCAGATAAATTACCACTGCTCCCTTTTCGAATCCTTCTTTGCAAAATCGGCGAAATCTTATAGCCTACAATCCGATCGAGAAGCCGCCTCGCTTGCTGTGCATTCACAAGAGCCTTATCTATGGGCCTTGGATGCTTGATCGCCTCCATCACCGCATCTTTCGTAATCGCATTAAAAGTCACTCGCGAAAACTTCGTCCCCTTCGGAAGAATCTGGGCAATATGCCACGCAATCGCTTCCCCCTCCCTATCAGGGTCGGGAGCCAGATAAACCATCTCCACTTCTTCGGCAGCTTTCTTTAGTTCCTTAACTACTTCTTTCTTATCAGGAAGCACTTCGTATGTTGGCTCAAAATTATTCTCTACATCAATCCCAAACCCCTTCTTTGGTAAATCTCTAATGTGGCCGACAGATGAAGCAAAACTAAAGTCCTTAACACTTAAGAACTTTTTCAATGTTTTTATTTTGGTTGGAGACTCGACAATAATGAGCGCTTTTTTCATATTACCGGTTAGATTAGAAGACTTTGGGAATAAGACGCAATCCTATTTTTTTTCACCTTGTTCCTTATCCTCACTCTCCTTATCCTCTTCAAATATATGTTTTTAGAAGAAGAACTTAAGGAACTTGCTGAGAGAGGCCTCATTGTAGGCCCCGACGAAAGCGAAGAAGCTTTTAAAAAAAGAATTTCTCAAATGCCCAAGGGAGAGATCGTCGATCTCTCTTCCCCCTACGGAATCACCCCCGACTGGCTCCAGTGTTCCGAAAACCCAAGCTCCCTCTTTTGGTTCCAAGGAGCGGCTACTTCTATTGACGAGAATTCCGTCTCGATTACCTTTAAAAAAAATCGGTTTGTATCAAAAGAAGAAATGCTACGACACGAAGCTGTTCACGCCGTCAGAGGTCAGTTCAATGAAAATAAATTTGAAGAAATTTTTGCCTACGCTACTTCCTCAAAAAAATACCGTCGCCTCATAGGACCTCTCTTTCGCACCGAAAAACAAACGCTCTTCTTGATGGCCTCTTGCTTGATCGGATTTTTTTTCCCCCCTATCCCTTACCTCGTCATTGGAACCTATGCTCTTCTCCTTACTTTCTACCAAAGACGCCTAACACATACCTTGACTCTCATCAAAGACCTCATCGGAGATAAAGACCCCATGTCCATGGCTTTACATTTGACAGATCGGGAAATTCTCCACTTTTCCAAAAACCTCCTCAACCAAGACTCCTTACGCTGGAAACAAATTCGTGCGCGATTTTGCTTGACAATTGTTTAATTTCATTTCATATCAAAGATAGGGGGATAATATGGGATCTTTTCATAAGTGGTTTCTTCTTTTCTTAATTTTAGTATTACCTGTTTTTGTCGCTAAACAGTACCGCATTTTGAGGGATAAAAAGGGGGCTTCGTATGTGGTCGAAAGTGATTTCTACCATGCTAATCCCTATCACCCCAATGACAAACAGTTCACTGTCATGGTCACAGCTCATAATGTCGCCCCCTTTATTGAAAGGTGTCTCGACTCAGTTATCAAACAAAACTACCCCAACTATAGAATTATTGTTCTAGATCAGGCCTCCACAGATGGTACGTATGAAAAAGCGGCCCGATTTGTCAGTCAACATGCTAAAGAAATAAAAATTGAGCTCTTCCAAAGGTCTAGTGAAGGGGCTTTATTTCAAACCTATTACCAAATGGTGAAAGAAGCTCCCGATCACGAAATTATTGTCCATTTGCCTGGGGGAGATTGGCTTTCCAATGAACATATGCTCGCCACCTTAAATCACATCTACCGCAACCAAGATGTCTGGCTTACCTACCCTCAATATGTGGAATACCCCAGCTATAAAAAAGGTGTTCTCAAAGCTCTCCCCAAAAAACACCTTCATAAACGGAGAGTACACAGAACCCCATGGGCATCCTCCCCCTTAAAAACATTTTATGCTGGAATTCTTAAACAGATAGAAATTGAAGGAGAGGCGGTCTCCTTATTTGCAGATGGAGAAAAAGCCCTCATGCTCCCTATGGCCGAAATTGGGAAAAGTCATGTCCGGTTTATTTCTGAAGTTCTCTACGTCCACACCTCGACTGAAGACCATCAAGATGAACTTGAAATGAGCCATCTAGGCTCAGACCACACGGATGTTATTCTCTTCTCAGAAAGAGGAGGGCAAGCTCTCCATTTTTCCCTCCAGGCCCTTGAACACCATCTGATTGGGAAAAAACACATTACCGTTTTTACTGAAAAACAAGAGGAGCTCCTCCCCCCAGCTTTTGAAAATATCCCTGTTATTGTCAGCCGAGGAGAACTTAAACAGCAGCTTTTGAAAATCATTAAAAATGACTCTGTTCTTTTCACGACAGACGCTGATATTTTGCACCATCCTATTCACTTAAACAGATGTGCTCATCTCCTGAAACAAAGTAAAGCCTACGGCTGCTATTTCCATTTGAAGGCAGAAGGAAGGGAGTTAGAATCTAGCCCCCCTCGCTTTGTTGATAAAGGAGTCTATATTTGGGATATTCATCGCAGTAAAGGAGCCTTCCATACTCCAGATGGCCCCCATACAGTCCTTTACGATAGCGCGCAACTTATTGAAGATCTCCAACGGATGAACTTTATTGATTTCGCCTCATTTATGGAAGCGAGGAAGACCCCTTCCCATTCTTCACGCCAGGGGCTCCTCTTTTGCGACGCGAAGCACTCGGAATATTGAGCTCAAAGCGATATTTGGCAACCGTACGCCTTGCAATCGAAATCCCTTCCCTTTGAAGTGTTGCGGCAAGCTGTTCATCAGATAGGGGAGATCCCTTGTTTTCAGTTGCAATCCATTTCATCAGAAGCTCTTTCGCCCTGTGATTATGGGAAAAAAAAGAACGTAAGGGGAGAACTCCTAGAGGACACGCAACAAGCTTCCCTTTCACTGCTCGAGTCAGGGACGCCTCAGAAATTCCAATCAAAAGAGCCGCTTCCTTCATCATCATCGGTTTTAATGGACCCTCTCCTATTAAAAAAAGGGCCTGCTCCCTTTTTAAAAAACACCCAATCGCTTCTAACAATTGATGCCTTCGTCTAATAGAGCGGAATAACCACTTAGCCTCAGCTAAATAATGACGGTAAAAAGGGGTGTTTTTAAATACTTCATACTCTTCGCGAAGAGAAAAGACAGGACACGGAGAGTTGATCGTCACTTCTTCCTTAATCACAAGATCAATACTCGGAAGGACAGAAGCCCCCCGGTCAAAACGGTACCCTGGAAAAGGATCTAAAGGTTTGATCCTTTTTTCAATCTCTTTTTCAAGCTCCGCAAGAGAACACTTTAATTTATGGCTGATTTTCCGCCGCTTCCCATTCAATAGATCGAGATAACACCGCTCAATCACCTCATATGCCAAAGACTTGGCATGCCCCCCCATCCTCAATTGAATAAGGAGCGATTCCTGCACATCTCTTGCCCCAATGCCCGGAGGATCGAAAGTCTGAATGATACGGAGTGTCTCAGGGTCAGCAATAGGCTCTGTATAAAACCCCCGCTCATCTAAATTCCCAATCACTGCCTCTGCTAGCTTTACATCTCTAAACACAAGGCGCGCCTGCATCATGAGATGTTCATATAAAGAAACTTCGTATCTTGCGATAGAACCATCAATTCCTCTGGATTGACCATAGACGGTAATGAGGGGATTGGATTCTAGCTTCTCCTCAAGATGATCGAAAAGTTCTTCGGCATTCATTTTCAGAATTTCAAAGGCTTGCGTGAGGGCAACGGAAATGGTGAGGCCCTGAGATAAATTCCCTGTCAGCTCCATAGCCTTACCTTAAAAGGAGGGCGATTATTCGTCTACCTGGATAAACCGCTTGGGAATTTCATGTAAAAACCGACTCGGCTGCATCACTCGCGGAGTTCCCCACATCACCCGGTAGTAGGTGCCCGAAAGAAAAAGATGATGCCTTGCTCTTGTCATCCCCACATAAAAAAGACGCCTCTCTTCTTCTACATTCTCTAAGCTGTTCACATGTGGGAAGAGCTCCTCTTCCAGCCCCACAATAAACACAACCTCAAACTCGAGCCCTTTACTATTATGCACGGTCATCAGCTTCAGGGCGTCAGTCCCTTCTTTCACTTCGTCTAAACTCGATTTGAGAGAAAGTTCTTCAAGAAAAAGAAGAAGATCCTCCGACTCAGTCCCTTTTGCAATGAGCTGATCTAAGTTCTCTCTCCGATCTTCATACGTATCGGGATCACTCTTCAGAACATCGAGATAATGGGATGACTCGATCACTTCTTTGATTAAATCGCTGACAGCCCCTTTTTTTAAGGAGAGATTTCGTAGCCGCTCAATTAAAGAGGCAAAATTGATGAGAGAATCCCTCTGTTTCGTAGAAAGCTTGACGCTTTGAGGGTCTCTGATCACTTCTAAAATAGGACGATGGGATTTTTCCGCTTCTTCTCTAAGCCGATCAATCGTAGCTCCTCCAATTCCTCTTTTTGGTAAATTGATCGTTCTTTCAAAAGAGAGAAAATCACTCGGAGAGACAAGTAAACGGAGATAACATAAAATATCCTTGATTTCCTTCCTCTGATAAAAAGAAATCCCCCCAACAATCACATAAGGAATTCCATATTTGAGAAGGGTATCCTCAAAAACCCTCGATTGCGCATTTGTTCGATAGAAGATCACCATATCACTTAACAGGATCTTTTGGCGCCTTTGAAGCGAGGTCAAGGTATTGACAACCCAATCCGCTTCTTGTCTTTCATTGGAACAATAAAAGAGGTGAATAGGATCTCCCTCCCCAAGAGAACTCCATAAATCCTTTTGATACCTCTCTTCGTTATGTGCAATCACAGCGTTCGAAGCTCCAAGAATCTGGTTCGTACTCCGGTAGTTTTGTTCGAGTTTAATCACTCTTGTTCCTGGATAATCTTTTTCAAAATTAAGGATATTGTGAATATCAGCCCCTCTCCAAGAATAAATCGACTGATCAGGATCCCCCACAACGCACAAATTACACCTTTTCCCTGCAAGTAACTTGGTGAGAGTATATTGTGCTGCATTCGTATCTTGATACTCATCTACCAAAATATAATGCCACCTCTCAGAGTAGACCTTTAAAACTTCAGGATGCTCCTTGAAAAGCTTGACTGTCAAAAAAATTAAATCATCAAAATCAAGGGCGTTATACTCTTTTAATTTTTCTTGATAGAGGATGTAAAGCGGCTTGACATCGGGCTCATCCGGCTCTAGGAGATCATTTTTTGCCTTTGAAATGGCATGTTTGATCCGTTTGAGATCTTTTTTTTCTGAATAGTTCAGGGCATTTAAGCATGTTTTAAGCAGTTTTTCGCTGTCGGTTTCATCATAGATGGTAAAGTCCCTTCGATAGCCGAGAAAATGAATGGCTTCTCTTAAAATACGGGCTGAAAGAGAGTGAAATGTGCAGGTTAAAACATGCGCGTCGGTCATGCGGCGGACCCGATCTTTCATCTCTTGAGCGGCTTTATTCGTAAAGGTAACGGCGAGAATTTGGCTTGGATCTACTCCCTGGGAGAGGAGATAGATGATACGGGCCGTAACAATGCGAGTTTTCCCGGAACCTGCACCTGCAAGGATGAGAAGGGGACCGAGCGTATGATGGACAGCCTGCTGTTGTTCACTATTTAAGTGCATGAAAGAGGATTATAGCACATTAAATCCCCCTTCGCAAGGTGCGTCATAAAATGGGGCTGCGCTCTTCCTTCTCTCGGAGTCCAAGGTTTCCATATCGATGGTAGTCAATGGATAAACTGATTTCCCTTACATAATGGAGAAGTTCGAAACGACCACTTGCAAGGACAGGCACAGCATCGAGATAGCACCCCACTTCTGCAGCTTTTTTAATGAGATTTTCTGAAGGAGGGGAGGCAAGCCTTACCCTTTCAAATTGAGAGAGCCCTTTAATAAACTCCTCATGACTCTCTTCCTTAATGGTAAAGAAAGGAAGATAACTTCCCCAGTTAATATCTGAGGGATTGACACTCAAGGTCAATTTAGTATGGGTTGTCAGTGCTGCAGCAAAGATGCGTAAAAAATCAATCGTTCGGTCTGAATCTTCCATTCTCATAGCCATGCGAGTATGGGGGGCATATTTAAATAAGTTATCCTGGCCAACAATAAGTGAAGGATCGGTCAGGCGATTGAATTGATTCCACCAATAGGCATAGTTATCAATGCTACTTGTCCATACAGCAAGCTCGATATCTGAGAGATCGAGGTAATTCAAAAGATCGGTCAGGCGAGCTACATAATCATTGGTGCGATGTCTATCTTTAGGTAAGCTTTCCTGTGTAATATGCATAAATTGGGAGAGGTAGTTGGGCCCTCCCGCTTTTGCACCATGCCCAAAGCAACTCTTCTTTGTTCCCCCAAATGGTTGTCTTCGCACAATGGCTCCCGTAATTCCCCGATTAATATAGAGATTGCCTGCTACAATTTTTTTGATCCAATGGTGCTGCTCTCGAATATCGAGAGATTGAAGTCCACTCGTGAGGCCATATGGGCTCATATTGACGATCCGAATGGCATCATCGAGGTCATGTGCTCTCATTAATCCAAGGACAGGGCCAAAAAATTCGGTAAGATGGGTATAACTTCCCTCTTTCACTCCAAGCTTAACGCCTGGGGTCCATAGATTTGGGTTGTTGTCGCAAGGCTTTGGCTTGACAAGCCATTCCTCTCCCTCCTCAAGGGTTGTGAGAGCTCTAAATAATTTCTCATCAGGCGAATGAATTAAGGGGCCAATTTTGCTTGTTAAATCCCATGCAGGACCCACTTTAAGTGATTCAACGGCATCTTTTAAGTGATGTCTAAAGTGAGGGTCATCATATACCGCTTTTTCTAGAACAGCAAGAGAGGCAGCGGAACATTTTTGCCCTCCGTGGCCAAATGCCGATTGGATTAATTCCTTAATAGCTAAGTCCCGGTCAGCCATATCTGTGATAATGATCGCATTTTTCCCCCCTGTTTCAGCAGAAAGATCAAGGGAAGGGCGCAATTTTTTGAAAAGTTCGGCTGTAGAGGTGGCTCCTGTTAAAATCACAGCGCTAATTCTCTGATCTTGGATCATTTGACTTCCGACTGTTTTGGAGTCACATGCAATCAGTTGGAGAGCTTCCTTAGGAACCCCAGCATCCCATAAAAGGTTAGCTAAAACATATCCAATGTAAAAGGTTTCTCTTGCCGGCTTAAAGAGGACGGCATTTCCTGTGACAAGAGCTGCAATAATCCCTCCACAAGGGATAGCGATAGGAAAGTTCCAAGGAGGCGTTACAAGGACAATGCCTTTAGGTTGCATCTTAAGCTCGGTATGCTGAGCCATTTCCTGGTGAGATCTAAGGTAGTATTCACAAAAATCAATTGCCTCTGATACTTCTACATCGGCTTCTGTAATGAGCTTGCCTCCATCCACAAGGGCAGCACCAATCAAATCTGCTCGATGCTCTCTCAACTTTTGAGCGATTTTGCTCAGGAGGGGGTAAGGAGCCGAAATCCCTTTTGCCCTTTCAATGGCTTGATTGACTGCATCCCATCCCATGAGAGAGTAGAGATAGAGAACTTCTCTTGGATTGGAGGGGTTTACTCCACTTTCTGTAGGATGCTCTCCAATCGGCCCTATCTTTTTATTTTTCCACGTTTCAATGATATGAAGGGCCCATTCCCGATTTGCCGCTAAAGAAAAATCGGTATCGGCTTCATTTGCAAAAGGATGGGTGAGGGGAAGTGGCTCTGCTGGAAGAAGGCGGTTTTGTTCCCTTCGGGAGCCCACAAAGACCCCTTCTTTATTAGAACACGCTTTAGAAAAAAGTTTTTCCTGCTCATGCCATTCAGTAGACCCCTTTTTAAGGCCAAAACTGTGAGCTAAGAAATTTTGAGCCCCAGTATTTTCGTCAAGTCGCCGAATGAGATAGGCAATTGCACTTTGAAAATCTTCCCGTGTTGCGACGGCACAATAGAGGAGCATCCCCCCTGATAACTCTTGAACGACCCTCCTCACATGGTTGGCCATTCCCTCTAACATTTCAAAATTGACCGCCTCGTCTACCTTATTTTCAGAGCGAAGAATAAGCGCATAGGCTAGATCGAAAATATTATGACTTGCCACTCCAATATGTACAGCGAGGCAATTTTCTCTCGTTAGGGCAAAATCAACCATCTTTTTGTAGTTCGCATCTGTCTCTGATTTTGTTTTATAAGGAGCCTGTGGCCATGATCGAAGGGAGGCTTCAAATTGTTCCATGGCCATATTGGCCCCTTTCACAATGCGCACTTTGATGGGAGCTCCTCCTCGAGAAACCCGTTCTTTTGCCCACTCGGTGAGTTCTTTTAAAGCAAGAAATGCATCAGGCACATAGGCTTGTAGGACGATTCCTGCAGAAAATCGAAGGAATTCAGGTTCATTCAACACCTTCATAAAGACTGCTTTTGTCAGAGGGAGGTCTCTATACTCTTCCATATCGAGATTGACAAACTTTTGAATGTCTGTTGAGTGTTTGAGTGCTTCTCGATAAAGGGAGCGGAGCCGCTCTGCAATTTTCTCCACCGTATAATCCCATGAGAGAAGGTTGATTTGGGAGTAGATAGTCGAAATTTTAACTGATACATAATCAATATCTGGAGATCTGAGATCTTCTAGGTAAACATTGAGACGGCGCAATGCTTCCTGTTCTCCAAGAATGGCTTCTCCTAAGTGATTCATATTCAGCCGAATTCCCTCTTTTTTTCTCTCTTTAATATGAGAGAGGAGGGGTTTTGTTTCTCCTCTAATGATGACTCCATTGGTTTGCCGCCGCAGGAAGAAGGTGGCAACGGGTACCATGATAAAGGAAAAGACAGTCCCAAATGAGCGAAATAAATAGAGAGAGACCCGTTTAAAAAAGGAAAGGTAAGAGGGGATACCGTGCTGTTTGAGTAGATAAACCATTTGAGCTGCAATGCGCTGATGCCGCTCCGATCTAAAACACTGATCTGTCATCGCCGTTGTGAAAAATTTGCCGAGGGGGTCTTTCATCATGCGGGCGAGTTCTTCTTGATTTTTTAGCTCGCTTCGCGTATGCATTTTCTCTGATTCTATGAGAATTTCGCTTGCTAGTTCTATTGCTTTTTTTTCTCGGTCTTTAGGTGAAAGAGGGATCCCTCTTACGGAGGCGATCAATGTTTTAGCTTTATTCATAAAACCCCATATAGCAGGTTGGGTGTTTTTTTTAATCCCCTTTTTCACTTTATCTGCAGTTGAGCTCGGCGTTGATGTTTTCTTCTCGGAAGGACATGATCATGAACTTGCGGGGAAGCGAGTGGGGCTTATCACAAATCATACTGGAGTTAATCGAGATCTTGTTTCCACTGTAGAATTGTGTAAATGCTTAAATCTCAAGGCTATTTTTTCTCCAGAACATGGATTTGCAGGGAATAGTTATGCTTTTGAAGCGATTAAGGATGGACAATGTGGGACAATCCCTGTTTATAGTTTACATGGGAAGACCCGTCGCCCCACCAAAGAGATGTTAGATAATGTTGACATCATTCTTTATGATATTCAAGACGTAGGGGTCCGTTGTTACACTTATATTACTACCTTATTTTATGTTATGGAAGAGTGTGCTCTTCGAAAAATTCCTGTGATTGTGTTTGATCGGCCCAATCCTATCGGGGGAGATATCGTTGATGGAACGATGTTAGACCCAGCTCACAGAGCTTTTGCTTCTTATATTAATGTGGCCTATTGCCATGGGATGACGATTGGAGAGCTTGCTCGCTATTTTAATGAAGAATACAAGATCCATTGTTCTTTGACCGTCATCCCTATGAAAGGATGGAAACGGCATATGGATTTTGCCCATACGGGGCTTCAATGGATCCCTACAAGTCCCCATATTCCGGAAGAAACGACCCCTATTTACTACGCTACCACGGGCTTGATTGGGGAACTTGGAGTGATTAGTATTGGAGTGGGATATACGACCCCATTTAAGATTATTGGGGCCCCTTGGGTGAATGGAGCAACTTTAACCCAAAAGATGAATGAGCTTAAACTTAAGGGAGTGACCTTTGTAGAGACCCATTTTCGTCCCTTCTATGGCCTTTATAAGGGGGAAAATTGTCATGGATTTTTGATTAGGGTGACAGATAGGCCTATGTATAAACCTGCACAGACACAGTTTGCAATTATTGGGATGTTGAAGAGCCTATATCCGAAAGAAATGGGGCCTGCGCTCACTAAACTTTCGGGGGCTAAGAGTGTCTATTTTTCTAATGCTGTGGGAACTGCTGATGTTGCGAAAATTATTGTGAATGAAAAATATGTGATTTATAAACTGATTGGGCTACACCGTATTGAACGGGATCAGTATATTGCCCGGCGTCAAAAATACCTGCTCTATTAATTATTTTTTTGTTATTATACCCGTTGAATAAGGAGATCATCACATATGGCAAAGATGCTACAATTTAATGAAAAAGCCCTCAAAGCGATGCTAGCTGGAGTAAGTAGTCTTGCTAAGGCTGTTGTTGTTACATTAGGTCCTCGGGGGCGTAATGTGGTGATTAAACAGGGAGGGGGATCTTCACTTTCGACAAAAGATGGCGTGACTGTAGCCTCTGCCATTATTCTGAAAGATCGCTTTGAGAATATTGGAGCGCAACTTGTCAAAGAGGCCTCTTCAAAAACAGCTGACTTAGCGGGAGATGGAACGACCACGGTCATTGTCCTTGCAGAGGCGATGTTTCGAGAGGGAGTTAAAAATGTGATGGCTGGAGCAAGTCCAATGAGCCTTAAGAGGGGCATTGAAAAAGGGATGATGCATCTCATTCAAGCGCTAGAAAGTCTTGCAAAGCCTGTTGAAAGTTCAGAAGAGATTAAGCAGGTGGCGGCAATTTCAGCAAACAATGATCCTGAGATAGGAGCAATGATTGCAGATGCCATGGCAAAAGTCGGCAAAGATGGGACCATCTCCATTACAGAAGCAAAAGGGATGGAAACGACACTTGAGATTGTTGAAGGAATTCAGTTTGATAAGGGATTTTTATCTCCCTATTTCATTACAAATCCAGAAAAGATGACTGCAGAGCTCGCGAATGCTTACTTACTTATCACAGATAAGAAATTGTCCTCTGTGAATGATATTGTTCCCATTCTGCAAAAAATTATGGAAGAAGGGGCTAAATCCCTGCTTATTATTGCTGAAGATGTGGAAGGGGAGGCTCTTGCAACTCTTGTTGTCAATAAGCTGAAAGGGGGGATGCAGGTTGTTGCAGTGAAGGCCCCTGCCTTTGGAGATAGGCGTAAGGCGATTTTAGAAGATATTGCAATTTTGACAGGTGCCACTGTTGTGTCCGATGAAGTAGGGCTTAGTTTAAAAGAAGTGGGCTCTGAAGTCCTTGGTAGGGCAAAACGGGTCGTTGTAGAAAAAGAGCAAGCCACCATTGTTGGAGGAGCTGGAAATGAAAAAAAAATTGAAGTGCGCCGCGCTGAAGTAAGGACACTCATTGCAAATACGACCTCTGATTACGACAGAGGGAATCTCGAAGAGCGTCTTGCTAAGCTTTCTGGCGGTGTTGCAGAAATTAGTCTAGGTGCTGCAACGGAGACAGAATTAAAAGAAAAAAGAGCCCGGGTAGAAGATGCCCTTCACGCAACAAAAGCGGCTGTTCAAGAGGGAATCGTTCCAGGTGGAGGGGTAGCGCTTCTCCGTGCTGTTAAAGCTCTTGATGGAGTTGTGCTAGATGATGCAGATGAACAGGTAGGCTTATTGATTTTGAAAAAAGCCGCATTTGCTCCACTCATTGCAATTGCCAAAAACTGTGGTCGGCAGGGAGAGGTTGTGGCAGAAAAAGTTTACGACCAGGATGGAGCATATGGTTATAATGGGCTTACCGATGAATTTACAGACTTGATCAAGGCAGGAGTCATTGATCCCCTTCTTGTTACAAAAAGTGCTCTTAAAAATGCGGCAAGCATTGCGGGACTACTGATCACTGTGGCATGTATGATTACCGACAAGAAAGAAGCTCAGTCTGCTGACATGCCTGATATGGGAGGCGGAGGCATGCCTGGAATGATGGGTGGGTTGTCTGGCATGATGTAAAATCTTATACATCAGGAGGGGGGTGCAGCGCCTCCTCCTCCTCCCCCTTCACCACTTTCTATTTCTGATAGGGTGAGAAGTGTTGAAGGGTAGCCGTCTCGAAATTGTTCGAAGCTGATTGCTGTAAGAGCTTCGAGATCTCCACTTTTTTCTGTGGAGTGGGTGATTTCAAATCCATGGTAAGCATAAAGAGCTCTTTCAAACCACTCGCCGATTGCAGCACTTCCCCTTCCAAAAGGGCAGCAATGTGCAAATAAATAACGAAAAAGGGCCATTTCCTCTTGGAGCTTTGGCAGGTCTTCTCGATTCAAGAGAATGATTTTTTCAAAAATGGTTGAAATTTTCTTAAGAGTGGGTGCAATTAGGGGGGTGTCTTGATGGATAAGGTGAACTGACACTAGCTCCAAGCCTTCTGTTGTTTTGTGAATAACCATCACAGCTTCTGTCAGAAATGTCCAGGTGCCGTCAATCCAAAAAAATGATCGACCAGAAACCAGGCTTTTCGACAAAATTTTGGATTCCGGTGGCTCGGGTGCTACTAAGTTAGGATGATAAGTTTTAATAAAGGAAGCTACCCGAGCTTTTTGAGCAAATGCCCCATTGTATTTAATAATATCGAGAAGACTCCTATTTTGTAAGTCCAGGGGGCCCTCGCTTTTACGAGGAAGAGATAAACCTTGGCCTATCAGGTGATCTACTGACAGATTCCATTGTAAGGCAAAAATTTCATCTCTTGAAATATGGGCTAAATTAAATTGACCTTGCTCCTTTCTGGTAAGGGTGATTAGATCCCCCTCGGTACGGGTAAATTCAGGTACTAAGTCAGTCCATCTTTTGAGCAGAAGTTGGCCATACGGCAGATAGATGACATTTAATAGAGGAGTAGTTGCTGTGACGGCAAGGACAATGGGGGCTGCTTTTGCCGGGGGGGGGAACAAGGACATCTAGAGGAACATCTCTTCTCACACCAAAGCACTCAGCACGGGATGTGCCACAGTGTTTTGCGATGCTCCGACGTTCTTCTCCCATGGTTTGTAAGAGACTAAAAAATAGAGAGGGAAGCTCTTGTTTTGTTTCTATCGCTTGTTTGATTGTTTCAACAGCCATTCTGACGATACGCTCAGATTGCTCTCTATAATAGAGCTGGGATGCGGAAGGGTCGCCCGGACTAAACTGCTCTGCCACGCGGCTTGTCACAAATGAAGGAGTAGCTGACATCATTATTTCCTTTTAAAAATGGATTGATCCTTATACAGAGCCCCCGCTTCCTCCACCCTCGCCTTCTGGGGAGGTGGGGAGCTGTATTGGGTCTATGGTGAGAAGTGTTGAAGGATAGACGTCTCGAAATTGTTCGAAGCTTATTGCTGTGAGGGCTTCAAGATCGCCACTTATTTCTGGGGAGTGGGTTACCTCAAATCCGTGATAAGCATAAAGAGCTCTTTCAAGCCACTCGCCGATTGCAGCACTTCCCCTGTCAAAAGGGCAGCAATGTGCAAATAAATAACGCAAAAGGGCCGTCCCATCTTGGAGCTTTCGAATATCTTCTCGATCCCAGTGAATGATTTTTTCAAACACCTTTGAAATGATATCAAGAGTTGGTTTAATTAGGGTAGAATCTTGATGGATGAGCATGACTGAGCAAGAAACTGGTAGTATATTCATCTCGTTGTTTGTATCACAAGGCCCGGCAATAACCACGTCTGTTAAAGGAATCCATTCTTCATCATCTTCCGATTCTCGAAAAGAGAGCTGACTAACGACAACCTGTAGTGTTTTCAAAGGGTTTTTTGCTTCAGGGGCATCTGATAAAATACTTGGCCAATACCTCTCCATAATCGAATGCCACATTTTTGTTTGCGTTAACAATGCGGGATCACTTTTCCAACGAGAGTAATTGAGATAGGGCTCTGTGTCTGAGGTAGGTGGCTTAGCCCTATACATGCAATGAATATCCTTCTGTGGAGAAGAAGTCCATTTAAAGTTCTCGATCATTTTTTTTGTAAATAAAGATAGCTGGAATTGACTTGTTGGTGTGATTTTTACATTATCGATTTCAGAGGCAAAGAGTGAGGTGATTATTTTTAGCCCATATTCTGTATAGGGATCGGCATATAAGGGTGTTACCAAGAAGGTATAGGCGATATCCCATACAGGGCGATCTCTTCTGAGGCCAAATTTATCTGAATCCTCAGTGCCGCATTGTTTTGCTATGGCTTGTCTTTCCACAGCCATTGTATCTAATACCCTAAAAAACAGGGGGACTACAGAGTCTCCTTTCGATACAGCGTCTTGGATGGTGTCTGTGGCTTCTTGGATAATGCGCTGAGATTCCCTTACATAATAGGTGTGACTATCCTCAGGAGCTCCGAATGCATCTGGTAGCATGCTTGTTATATAAGATGGAGGTGTTTTAATGTCAGAAGTCATTTAATACCTATAATTTTATTAATATATTAATAATTATAATATATTTTTTATTATTTTGGTATTGAAATAAGACCCAGACAGGGGACCCCCTGTCTGGGATTTGTTACAGGTCATAGATAAGGATGAATTGCCCCATTCCTCGAAGAAAGGAATTGGGGATCAAAGGGGTATCATCATAACCCTCTCCATCATCGAGATAGAGATTGTTTTCTTCAACCCACTCATCGTCAAGAAGTTCGTCGATTTCCATAGGACCTCCTGTCTTTACTCTTTGTAGCTCGATTTCGTTTTGGAATACAAGAAAAAAAGTTCTTAACCTAATTATATCATTATTGTGTAATTTTTACTATTTCATTACATAACTAATTTAATGTAATGATGTTATATTATATTTTTGTTAAAATCTGAAACTAACATTGCTTTCCATTCTCCCAAAAAAAATTCTTTAAGAACTGTCCCAGGTTTATAGGACTGAGAGGAAAGAATCCCTGAAATAAGCCATAAAGACCCCAAGCTCGGGGTTAAGGTCCTTACCGCCTCTCTTTGCTCTAGAGGGATCATATTCATTAAATAGATAGCATCGTGTGATGGGTTGTAGTGTGTTGAAAATGAGATGGTTAGGTTATTTAGTTCTGCATTTTTGCGTGCATGTGTGAGAGCGAGGGGGTCAATATCTACCCCATGGACTGAAAGAGCCCCCATTTTGGCCGCTGCAATGGAGAGGATTCCACTGCCACATCCAATATCGATGACATGCTTTCCCTTCACAAGGTCCGGCATCAGCTGAAGCATGAGCTGGGTTGTTGGATGGGAATTATCCCCAAAGCCAGGGCCTGGGAGAAGCCGGAAGGGGGAGCATTCTCTAGGATGAAGATGGGCATATCCATTTTTAAAATTAGGGGCATGAAATTTCCACTGTTTCTTCCAATCAATTGACATAAACACCTTCTTGAGAGAGAATATACCACATTGATAGTTTATTCGCACCGGTAGCTCAATTGGATAGAGTACCTGGCTACGGACCAGGAGGTTTGAGGTTCGATCCCTCACCGGTGCAATGTCGATTACGTCAAAGCCATGTGGACCCTATGGGACCCAGGCGATTATTGTCGAATGCCCAGAGACCAAAGAAGCGGTAGCTATTGATCCAGGACAGGGCAGTCTTTCCTTTTTTCAGAGTTCATCTGCTCATATTACCCGAGTTCTTCTGACCCATTCTCATTGGGATCATATTGCAGATGCCCATCTTCTTCCTTGGCCTATCTACGTTCATCCTTTAGATAAGGGCAACTTGGAAGTGCCTGGAAGTGATCGGGTGCCCCTCCCTTTCCCGATTAAAGGAGCCCCTTATGCAGGATTGCTCCAGGAAGGGGACAAGATTCAAGTGGGGAATTTAATTTTAATAGTTCTACATACTCCTGGTCATTCCCCAGGAAGCGTTTGTTTCTATTTAGAAAAAGAACACATATTGATTGCAGGGGATACCTTATTTAAGGGAAGTTATGGAAGGATTGATCTTCCTACAGGAAATCCAAGGGATATGGAAATTTCGTTAAAGCGCCTTGCAACTTTGCCGGGGGACGTGGTTGTATACCCTGGGCATGGAGAGAAAACAACGATAAAAAATGAAGCATGGAGATATAAACATGGGATTAGTTGGTAAAAAAGGTCCAAATTTTAAGGCAGCGGCGGTTGTTAACGGGGGAATTATTCCCAACTTCACACTGGATGATTTTTTAGATCAGTATGTGGTGCTCTTTTTTTACCCCCTCGACTTTACCTTTGTCTGCCCTACAGAGCTACATGCCTTTCAAGAAGCCCTTCCTGAATTTAAAAAAAGGGGAGTTCAGTTAATGGGTTGTTCCGTAGATAGTCCCTATGCCCACCTGGCATGGCAAGGGCTCCCTCGTTCTAAGGGAGGGATTGAAGGGATTACTTATCCCCTTATTTCAGACCTTACAAAAGAGATTGCGAGAAATTATGGAGTTTTAATTGAAGAGCAGGGGGTTGCTTATCGAGGTCTTTTTATCATGGATCGGCAAGGGATTGTGAGGCATGAACTCATCAATGATCTGCCTCTTGGGAGGTCTGTACATGAGGTTCTTCGTACTCTCGATGCCCTGATGTTTTTTGAAGCAAATGGGGAAGTGTGCCCTGCGAATTGGTCTCAAGGGGATAAAGCGATGAAACCAACCCAAGAGGGATTGAAGACCTATTTTAATTGAGGTCTATTGACCCTTTGTACACGACAAAAATAATTTAAAGAAAAACGATAAGAACGATTTGAAGGATATGAACGATAGGAATGATAAGAATGAGCTGATGCGTTTAGCTTATTTCTTTTTCATCATTCATATCGTTATATCATTCAAATCGTTTTTCCCGTTATTTTATCTCCGGACAAACAAATTTTTAAGTACTTACAAGATCAAGGCCTTGCAATGCCTCTAGCGCATTCCATTATTGTCGTATACAAAGCTATTGACCTGAGTTTCGAAAATTCCGTTGATTCTCATGGGAAATAAATTCGAAACTCAGGTCATTGGATGTCGGTGAGATAATCGTATAAATCTTGTTCTGAAATGATGAGTAAACTCTGATGCAGTTTGCATAGAGAGCGAGAGGCATGGATGATCTCTGGATTTCCAACCCCAGGAAGGCATAGAGCTTGAATCGAAAGAGCTGTCCCTTGTGTTTCAAGGAGTTTGAGTCCCCTCATGTAATCGGCTAAGCTAAACCCCTCTTCGCGAACCCGGATAAAAACAAGAGAATGATCAAACATAAGGGCCTGTACCGCAAGGAGAATAGCTAGACTATCCTCGGGGGGATTCCCGAGATGATCCGAGAGCTGAGGCACAGAAGAAATTTGGTGGAGAGAAGAAAAGTCTCCTTTCTCCGCTTCACCAAATAATGCAATGGTTGGGCCCATAACCTTAGGATAATTCTTCTTCAATTTCTAGCAAGCGATTATATTTAGCTACCCTTTCAGATCTCGATAGGGAGCCCGTTTTAATTTGCCCCGCATCGGTTCCAACAGCAAGATCTGCAATAAAGGTATCCTCCGTTTCTCCTGATCGGTGAGAAATTATAGTCCCATAATTAGCCTTTTGAGCAAGGGCAATGGTTTCTAAAGTCTCAGAAAGGGTCCCTATTTGATTGGGTTTAATTAAAATGGCATTTGCTACATGTTCTTTAATCCCCTTTTTCAGGAAAAGAGGGTTGGTGACAAAAATATCATCCCCTACAAGTTGGATTTTATCCCCGAGTTTTTTCGTGAGTAAGGCCCATCCTGCCCAGTCATTTTGATCCAGCCCATCTTCAATCGAGTCAATAGGGTACATTGAAGAGAGTGTGGCGAGATACTCCACATGTTTTTCTGCCGTTCGACCGAGGTAACGCCCCTCTTTATAAAATTCAGAGGCTGCGCAGTCGAGAGCAATCGTAATATCTTGCCCAGGCACATATCCTGCAACTTCAATCGCTTGAATGATGAAATCTAGAGCTTCTTCGTTGGATGAAAGATTGGGAGCAAAGCCCCCTTCATCACCAACGGCTGTAACATGCCCCTTTGCTTTGAGAATTTTTTTGAGCGTGTGGAAAATTTCGGCACCTGCTCGCAATTTTTCTGCAAAAGAGGGAGGAGAGATGGGTCTTATCAAAAACTCCTGGAAATCTAAAGCATTGTCGGCGTGAACCCCTCCATTTAGAATATTCATCATAGGAAGGGGAAGAAAAGTTCCTGCGCCTAAAGATCGGTAAAGAGGAAGTCCCTTAGTAGCAGCTCCTGCACGGGCTACTGCAAGGGAAATGCCGAGAAGGGCATTTGCTCCAAAGTGGCTTTTATTAGCTGTCCCGTCAGCGGCAATCAGAGCTGCATCAATTCCTTCTTGATCTGTTTCATCTTTGCCTCTTAAGAGGGAGGCTAAAGGCCCATTGATATAGTTTACAGCTTGTAAAACCCCTTTTCCGTCATAGCGGCCTGGGTCTTTATCGCGCAGCTCTAGAGCTTCATGTTCCCCTGTAGAGGCTCCTGAGGGGACACACCCTTTTCCTACATACCCTTCTTCAGTTACGACAGAGACCTGTACTGTAGGGTTCCCTCGCGAATCGAGGATTTCTCTTCCAATAATTTGTTTAATCATATTTGGATAGTATTAATAGGTCACTCTTCGTTTGTCAAGAGTTCAACGTAAGAATGGTAGCGCATAGGAGAGAGAATTCCTTTTTCGATAGCGCGTCGGATCGCACAACCGGGCTCATGAGTATGTGAGCATCCCTTAAATTGACATTTGTGGGCAAACGGTTCAAATTCAGGGAAGTGGGAAAGAAGGGTGGATTTGTCAAATTGCCAGAGGCCAAAACTTTTAATGCCCGGGGTATCAATGCAAAATCCTCCCTCAGGAAGGGGTAGAAGGGTAGATTGTGAAGTGGTATGGACCCCTTTTCTTGTTTTTTCTACCACCCCTGCTGTTTTTAAATTTAAGCCAAAAAGTGCATTAATCAGAGAGGTCTTTCCGACTCCTGATTGTCCTGAAAGGACAGAAGCTTTGTTGATCATAAGATCTCTTAAGGCCTTTAAGTGAATTCCTTGTGTTGCACTGACTTCGATAAAAGGATAACCGAGGGCAGAGTAGACTTTGACAAATTCAGCATATTGAGGTGAGGGAGTGAGAAGGTCGATTTTATTGACAACGATAATCGGAAGCATGTTTCCCTTGACTGCTGTGATAATATAGCGATCAATAAGAGTAGGTTTAAGGTGAGGGTCTGCGATCGAAGTCATAATCAATACTTGATCAATATTGGCTGCAATGAGCTGTTCTTTGATCCGAGTGAGATTATCTGCTCTAGATAGGACAGAGTGTCGCTTTTCAATGTAGACAATGCTTTCTCCTTCAACAAGGACGAAATCTCCTGTCACGATGAGATTTTTATGATGTCCTTTTTCTTGTTTAAGAGCCCCTCTTAAATGACAAAGTCTCATTTCAGCCCCAAGTTGGACAGTAATTCCAAGAGAAGCAACGGCAAGTACTCTCCCTCGAAGGAAATCCCCTTCAGGTGGAGGGGGATACTCTTTTTGATCCGTTTTTTTATATTTTGATCTGTCTCCACTTGAGATCCGCTTTCTCTCTTTTCTAGAAGCCCTTTTCCCTTCTTTGAGATAGTCTTCTTCATAGTCGAGATGTTTATCGTATACCAAAAGGACCCCCTTCCATTTGATACATTAAAATCGCTCCTGCAATCGCTACATTAAGCGATTCCATGTCTCCTTTCATTGGGATGGAGACAGGGATAGCTTGGGGATGGTTTTCTAAATCAGACCCTTTCGACTCATTGCCGAGGATAAGAAGGGATGGAGTTTGCCACGTTGTTTGGGAGGTTCCTCTAGGGGAGGCGACGTACCAAGTGTGGGGCAATTTTTCTATTTCAGAAAGAGTCATTGTTGCCATGGGTAAGCGAAACACTGCCCCTTTTGAAGCAGCAATCACTTTTTCATTAAAAGGATCGACAGGTTGATTCAATAAAATCGCCCCTTCAAATCCAAGAGCGAGTGCTGTCCGAATTAAAGTGCCGAGATTGCCAGGATCTTGAATCCGATCGAATGCAATAAGTTTTTTGAAAGCGGTTAAATTTTGTTCTTGAGGCAGTGGAACTAATCCTGCCACCCCTTCCGGATTTTTTTGCCCTGTAATTTTTTCTAACACAGACGCAGAAACTCCAATTCCTTCAAAAGAAAGGCGGGTTTTATCAACAAAAATTTGGGAGGGAGAAAGCTCTTTAACCAACTTAATACCAGTTACTAACACTTCTTTATGTGTGTGTCGATATTCTTTATCTGTCCTCAATTTAACAAGGTGTTTGATAAAGGGATGTTGCAGGCTGTGAATTTCTCGTGTTAACATGCGACTATCATGACAGATTCAAGTTTGCCTGGCAAGTTGCCGAATAGAGAAGAGAAGATCCTTAAAGGATTAGGGGGTTCCCTATCGCTTCGTATCCTTTTTGTTACGTTTATGTTTTTAGTCATCCCGTTGCTCCTTTTATCGGCAATGATGTACTGGCATAGCTATCATCAAAAAATTCAGGATAACTTTTTTGCTCTGAAGGTGTTAGCCGATGAGAAAAGGGAAAAAATAGCTGCGTTCTCTCAGATTGACCGGGGATTACTCAGTATTGTTGATGAGCTTCTTTTTTTTGAGGATATTGAGAATACCCCCCTTCCCAACCCTCGATTTGACAGTCTATTTCGCAATTTAGTGATTGAAGGGCAAAATAGTGACGTTCTTTATGTTCAGATGCGTGGAAGTCAGTTTATATGTGGTGCTGCGTCAGATAATCGGCTTCTTGGGCAAGACTTGAGCTCTCTCTTTGGAGGGCGTAATTTAGAGGAAGGGGAATACACTTTTTTTAATGCAGAGGCTCTTTCTCAGAAAGATACAGCATTTTACGTAGCAAAGGTGGTATTTTCTCGAAAAACAGGACGCCCGATAGGCATTTTATGCATTGTCATTAATGGACAATTAGTTGCAAAAAAATTATCGGGAACAGGGCAGTTTGGGGCGCCGGTATCGGTCTCTATTTTAAGTCCTAAAGGGGAGGTCATTAGTTCAACCGTGCCCTCTTTACTTGGACAGGTTTTCGTTGAAGCTGGGGCTGTCGTTGCTGAAAATGGGCAGAAACCTCCTATCTATCTTTATCCCGATGGAAACAATTTTAAATTTTATCTCAAGGGGCAAGAGAGGATGGGGGTGATTGCTGATCTAAAGGCCAATCATGTTTTTCTTCTTGTTGAGACGTCTGCCAATATTAATCTTGTGAATATGCCCTATTATTTGGGCAGATTAGCGGCTTGTTTTGTATTGATTCTTGTATTTGGAGGTGGGGGAACTGTCTGGTTTACCTACCGAGTTTCCCGACCATTAAGGCAACTTTGTCAAGTGATGCATCGCGTGGGAGAGGGGGATTTGGGGACGAGATTCAGCAAGGATCCCATGGGTTTCGAATTAAATATTGTGGGAGAGTATTTCAATGATATGGTGACTTCTCTCTTGTTGCAAATTGAGCAGGTCAAAAATGAAAAAATTCAAAAAGAGATGCTTGTTAAAGAATTAAAGATAGGGCAGGACATTCAAAATGCAATGCTTCCAGCCACGCTTCCTGATGTAGAGGGGCTTGATATTGCAACAGGGTATCTTGCAGCACGGGAGGTAGGCGGAGACTTTTATGATATGCTCTCTAGAGAGAATACAGATGAGTGTATGTTTGCGATTGCTGATACAGCAGGGAAAGGGGTGTTTGCCTGTTTTTATTCATTGATGATGCGCAGTTTGATGCGCTCTTTTTTATGGGGAGAGTTGAATTCTCTTGCAAGGGGGATCACTCGCGCCAACAACATGTTTTTGAGAGATAGTCAGGAAAGTGGGGTATTTGTTACGGCATGGATTGCTTATTATCACCGCATTACAAAGGTATTAACGTATACTTCGTGTGGTCATTTTCCTGTTTATCTTAAGAGAGTGAATGGAGTGATTGAGGAATTAACAACACAAGGGATTGCGCTTGGTGTTATTCCTTTTGAATCGGTAGAGATTAAGCAGGTCACTCTGGAGAAGGGAGATACTCTCATTCTTTATACGGATGGGGTAGTAGAGGCCCATAATAAACAAAGCGAGCTATTTGGGGTTGATAGATTAAAGACGTTGATAGAGCAGGATGAAGGGCAGCTTGCGGAAAAACTTGTGCATACGATTTTGCAGGCGGTGAGCCGGTTTGCTGAGGGGGTCCCTCAGCACGATGATATTACAGTGTTAGTGATCCGTATTTAACTCAAGTTGCTAGTCGATTAGACTGACCTTAACACCCTATCATTCCCCCCCTTGTGTCTCTGCGTTAATTTCTTAAAATTAGGGATTTAACGCAGAGGCGCAAGCATACTTTTACCCACATCTTTTTCTTGCGCAAAAAACAGCTCTCGATAAAATCTGGGTAGATTTACGTCTCTCCAGCCTTTTATTCTGCATCAACACAGTTTCTAAGGGTCCCCCTCGGTGCTCTCGGTGTGCTCGGTGGTTATTTTTATCACATATATGGATGAGCAACCCATGCTAACCATCTTTCTGCAATGATCGCATTCCCTTTCCCAGCGTTTTGAAAATTTACCACCGAGAACACCGAGCTCACCGAGACCCTTATTAGGGCCCATGCTTCAAATATTCTATCTATGCACCACCACCCTGCAAGATGAAAGAGGACTGCAGAAACAGAGTTTTCTGTCAAAAAAAGTTGTGGGTAAAAGTATGGGCGCAAGGGGGCGAAGACGCAAAGGGGGAATAATATAGAGTAAAAACTCGAAACGTGGGTATAGAGATCGTTTTATTGTAGGTCGAAAGGATGCAAGCGGAGCAGTTCATTAGGGTCGGTAAGGCGGTGATTGATCGCATACCGTTCCATCTCTTGTAAAGTTTTTCCAAGCTCTTTTCCTGGTTTCATCCCGTGGGCGATGAGTTGTTCCGCATTGATTAAAGGGGTTCCAGCCTCAATTCGGGCAATAAAAGGGGATAGGATCTCCTTCCGCTGAACATGGGGAAGCATCGATTGTTTTAGAGAAAGAAATTGAAAAAGGAGGGGGAAGAGGGGATGGGCATAGAGATGGGCCCAGGTATAATCGTCCGCCTCAAAAGGGGTGAGGAGTACCTTGTGAAAAAATAAGACCCACTCTTTTTCTTTATTCGAAAGCTTAAGCCGCTCACAAAGTTGAAGATGGTTTTCGCGAGAATCTTTAGGGAAAAGTTCGAGCAACTTGAGAATAAGGGGAATGTCTTTCGGAAAAAGGGGAATGAGATGCACTCTAGCTTTGATTTCTTCTAGAGTGACTCCCTTTAAGGAGGGAAAGATGGTAGGAAGAAGAAAGTGTTGGTGGAGCCTAATGAGCGCTTCATCAAAATTTGCAAAACGGTGCATTTTTTCAAATTCATGCACGACCCGTTCAATCGCAACTGAAGGAAATAGAGTTGCTGCATGGGTATCGATTGCCTGCATGGTATCTTGATGAATAGAGAAGTGAAACCGAGAGGCGTACCGAATGGCCCGGATCATCCGAAGTCGATCTTCTAAAAATCGTTCATGGGGATTTCCAATCGCCCTTATAAGCTGATTTTTAAGATCTTTCTCCCCTTCAATATAATCATAGAGGACCCCTTTTAAAGGATCGTAAAACATGCCATTGATCGTAAAATCTCGTCTCTTAGCATCTTCTTCTGGAGGCGCAGGATCGACTCCTGTGGGTCTTCTTCCATCAACATAGCCTCGATCCTTCCGAAAGGTAGCCACTTCAAAAGAGTGGCCGCTGAGGACGACAATGATAATTCCATAATTGACTCCGACGGGGATGGTCTTTGGAAAAAGAGAGGAAATCTCGTCTGTAGAAGCACTGGTGGCAATATCGATATCATCAGAGGGATGCTCCATCAGAAAGTCTCTGACCCATCCTCCTGCAAAATAGGCAGTGTGTCCTGCCTCCTGTAAAATAGATACGACATGCTTTCCGGCGCTTAAATGATCCATAGTCCTTTAGAATACGAGAGCATTTTGTTTTTTTACAGGATATTAGGATGGTCAGGATAAAAAAAGAAAAAAATAAATATACATATACTGGAGGTTTTCGCACAATCTCTCTCAGGTTATTTATGATCTCTTGCATGAAATTAGGCATGGCCTATCTGTTTTTTGTTGAGACCATCATCGCTGCAACAGTTACACAATCCTTTCAAGAGCGATTGATCGAATGGAACATTGAGCAGTGGGTAATTGATCAGATCGAAGAAGAATTTTCACCATGGGAAATATCCGGCATTACGGCAGAACAACTCGCCTCTGTAGAGCAACTGCATGGGATAGCTGGTCGCTTTACTTTTATCAATGGAGTCTTCTCTACAACGGCTTATCCAGCAGCTTGGGCATCAGAGCTTAAACTCCTTTTAGAGACACTAGATAAATTATGGGGGCTTCCTGACCTTGATTTTTTAATCTGCGCTAATTCAGATGGATTTATAGGAGCCGTTGATTGGCCTTCCTTAAAAAAACGTGCTCCCATTCTTTCACCTGCCTCCGTAGATACGATAGATGGTGTTATTTCATTTATCGACCACACCATCCAACCTAAAGAATGGGGGCGAGATCAATGGGGCTTTTTCACTATGATCGAACGTATTGATATGCCCTGGGAGGATAAACTCAACCTCGCCTACTGGAGGGGAGTGATCAGTGATTGTCTTGATGTCCATATGAATGATTGGCTAACCGTAGAAACCTGGGGGACCACTCCACGTTCTCAGCTTTGCGACTATTCTCTTACCCATCCAGACATTGTAGATGCAAAACATACAGGTTGGTCAGGAGAAAGAAAACCTTCTCCCGATCTCGATGCCCTGCATCCTCCCTCCCCTTGGACTCCTTACCCTCCACAACTGCGTTATAAGTACCTCATTTCCGCCGATGGTTATACAACAACCTATCCTGGATATCAGTGGAGATTATTTAGCAATAGCGTGACACTCAAGGCGACAAGTCATAAATATTCTTGGTTTTACCGAGGACTTCAACCCTGGGTACATTATGTCCCGGTAGCTCATGACTTTTCTAATCTGGAAGAAATGGTGACATGGTGCAGAGATCATGATGATCTCTGTAAACAGATCGCAAGTCATGCAACAGCCTTCATGAAAAAATATCAATCCCCCGAAATGTACTTCAAATATGCCTACCTTGTCTTACTCAAATATGCCGAATTACTATCCAAGCCTATTGCTTAAATTTCCACTTCTGAGCTATCTTAAAAAAGAAATTACCCATAAGGATTGTGATTGTTTTCTTATCTTATTCTGAAATCAAAAATCGTTTACGAAGTGCTGAATACCGAAGTCATCATTGTTGATTTTAACACGGGCGATTATTATGTCCTGGGACATCTTGGTAAACAAATTTGGCAATGTTTTGAATATCAACTCTCTTATGATCAAATCGTTGAGATGCTTTCAAAGCAATACCCGCATGATATTGCGCGTATCGAAATTGATCTACAACAACTCCTTGATCAATTATTAGCCAAAAATTTGATCGCATTAACACAAACGGAGGTAGCTATACCCCTCCCCATGATAGTTTTTCATGAAAAAGAATATACTGCCCCTATCTTACGCACCTATACCGATGTTCAAAATCTCCTTCTACTAGACCCTATTCATGAAGTAACGGGTGCAGGTTGGCCCCATGCCCTATCCTGAAACAATCATTACCCCATCCCGTACATTTTTTGACCTAGCCTATCACCATTTTCAGGACAGCCTCTTGCACACTGAGGAAATCCGAAGATATTATCAATTAGCCAACCTCACTTTTTGTCTTCGTTTTGCTGGGAATGCCATGGTAGATACCTTGACACGCGCACTTAAACATTTGGAAATTACACAACCAGACAGTTGTTCACTCACAATCTGCCTCTGGGATAGCCAGTCAACGCATACCCCCTGTCTGGCATTTCCATGGGCCAGTCATACTTACGATATGCGCGGAGAAGTGATCCAATATAATAGCGATCAAATTTATACCGTAGTTGATATTCATACTAAAGTCCTTCATCTTTTTGATCAGGAGCGGCAGCTTGCCCTTTATTGGATCAATGATTCACGCGATCTCCCCTGGTGGGTTGGAGGATCCCCGCTTCAATTGATTTTACATTGGTGGATGCGTGTAAATGGCCATCAACTTACTCATGCTGCAGCTGTTGGGTTTCCTGAGGGATGCGTTGTCTTGGCAGGGAAAAGTGGGGCAGGAAAATCGACAACAACTCTGGCCTGCATGGACGCGGGTATGCACTATATCAGTGAAGATTACTGCTTATTAAGCCAAGCTCCTGAAAGTTGGGCTTACTCCGTTTATAATTCAGCAAAAATTGAAGACAAGACTCTCGAATGGTTTCCTAAATTAAAAAACCACCTCTCTAATCCCCATCGCCGGCCCGGAGAAAAAGCCTTTTTTTTCCATCATGAATTTCAACCCAAAAAAATCATTGCAGGAGGCCCTGTTAAAGCCCTCATTACCCTAAAAATTGAAGCCACTGTCAATAGTTGGCTCGAGCCCATTCACTCTCACCAAGCTCTTGCAGCACTTTCTGCAACGACACTTTGGCAATTAACCCATACAGGTCCAGCGGTTTTTCTGCATTTAAAACAGGTTGCAGAGTCGCTTCCTTGCTATTTCTTGCATTTAGGGAGTGATTTAAGACAAGCACCTAAACTCATTGAGGCATTGTTGTGAAAGTTTTATTTTGGACAGATGGCTTTTGGCCCCGTACGGGTGGGATAGAAACGCAGGCCTTCGAATTCATTAAAGGGATGCAACAGAGGGGGCATGATTATAGAGTCATTGCGCAGCAAGATTCTCCGAAAGATAAAGAATATGAAATTTACGAAGGCATTCCCATCCAACGCTTTACCTTTAGTATTATACAACAGGATCTGAGTTACTTACGCCGAATCCAAAATGAGGTACAAGGTCTTATGAATGAGTTTCAACCTCATATTATCCATTTAAATGCGTGTGCTGGACTCGGCGTACTTGTCTTCCTCTTGCTCAAGGAAATGTTTCGTTGTCCAATTATCTTGACGTTACACGCCCCTTTCTTTTACGAAAGTCAAAATCCTTTTCTTGCACAAATTGCCGCAGTTTCCTGTCATATTTTTTGTGTTTCACAATGGGTCTTAGATGAGACTAAAAAACTCATTCCCACTGCCTTACCTAAGTTACAACTGATTTATAATGGTCTATCTCTTCCATCCCATTTACCTACGGCATTACCCTTTTCACCACCTGTGCTTTTATTACTGGGGCGTCTTTCTCCAGAAAAGGGATTTGAGACTGCTATCCAAGCCTTTTCCTATCTTAAAAATAGCGGCTCTTCAGCCCGTCTTATTATTGCTGGAGGTGGCCAAGAGCGGCCCTTATTAGAAAGTCTAGTCCACCAATTAAAACTTCAGGATGCCGTACACTTTACAGGAGAACTGGAGAGAGAACAGGGACGCATGTGGATTAATCAAGCCACTTTAATGCTTGTTCCCTCTTATTTTGAATCCTTTGGACTGGTCGCCTTAGAGGCTATGCATATGCAGCGACCTGTGATAGCCTCTCGTATAGGGGGGCTTCAGGAAGTTATTCTAGATAATCAAACTGGGTTTCTGGTTCCTCCTCACGATCCCTTAGCTTTATATCATAAAATTGAGCTCCTATTGAATCAACCAGATAGGGCGATTGAAATGGGACTTCAAGGATATAAACGGGCCACTGAGCATTTTACACTGAAACAAAATATGATGGCTTATGAGGAGGCTCTATGTCGCCTTTAGTAAGTGTAATCATAGCCGTGTATAATGGAGAAAGATACCTGCGTGAAACGATAGAAAGTGTGCTCGCTCAGACATTTTCTCCAATAGAATGTATCATTGTCAATGATGGGTCGGAAGATGGAACCGAGAGTATTATCAAACAATACCATTCCAAAGTTCATTATCTTTCTCAAGTCAATCAAGGTCAGGGGGCCGCGATTAATCTAGCTCTTTCTGTGGCACAGGGCATGTATATTGCTTTTCTAGATGCTGATGACCTCTACACTGTGAATAAAATTGCTCTACAAGTTGAGTTTCTTCAGGATCGACCACAGGTTGATATGGTCTTTGGATATATCAAGCATTTTATAAGCCCAGATCTTTCTATAGAAGAACAGGCTCAATGGGAATGCCCTACCAATATCCAGCCCTGCTATTTAGCGGCTGCCGGATTGTTTAGGAGAGAATGCTTTGATCGCATAGGAGGGTTTAATACCGAGCAACGGATTGGCACCTTTATTGAATGGTACATG
The DNA here is from genome assembly GCA_018062315.1 of Simkaniaceae bacterium. Taxonomy (GTDB): domain Bacteria; phylum Chlamydiota; class Chlamydiia; order Chlamydiales; family Simkaniaceae; genus JAGOSM01. The sequence continues at coordinate 30,826 of JAGOSM010000006.1, forward strand.
CGTGGCACAGAAAAAGGGCTACAACAAGCCTTAATTCCCCATAAGGTGCTGATGAGAAGAATCCATAAAAATAACCTGAGTACCAATGCCCGTTTGGAATATCTAAACATTATCAAAGTGGCCTTAGCAAGAAGATCTCGTGAAAACTCTGCCTACCCCTGAACAACTGTTACTCCTTCAGGCCTCTCTATTTTTAGATGATAGGGCTCTTTGTGCCTGGAAGACCTGGGTACAACAAGTGGATTTCGATCAGATTGATCCAGCCTCTTATAAATTACTACCGCTTGTGGCACGCAATCCCATTTTAGCTAACCTGCAAGACCCCATTTTCGAAAAATGTAAGGGCATTTACCGCCAGGTTTGGGTGACCAATCAGTTAAATTGGAAAAAGATGCTCCCTATTCTCCAGCACCTTCCAAGGGTCAATAAAATGATCTTATTGAAGGGAATGGCTATGATCCTTCACTACTATAAAGATTTTGGAGTACGCGTCTTGGGGGATATCGATATCTTTATCGAAAGATCAGAAATCCAGCCAGTGGTGGCATTTCTGCATGCAAGTGGGTGGCAGTCGAAGATGCCGTGCCGTTTTGACATAAATAAGGAGGAACATTTAAATAGATGGCACGCCCTTAATTTCACACATGCCAATGGACTTCATCTGGACTTACACTGGTCTTTTATCGAGGAAAATGCTCTTCCCCTCGATCAAGCCGTTTTGGCAGACTCAGAGCTTCTCTTTTCTAACCTCTACTTACCCAATGCCACAGACTTACTCTTTCAAATTTGCATTCACGGGATGAAACCTAGCCCCATCCCTCTCATCCGTTGGATGGCCGATGCTGTCACCCTCCTCAGACATGCGGAAATTGACTGGCCGCGGCTTGTCAATCTTGCTAAACAAGTTCACGTATGTAGATCGCTCTCTCTAGCACTGCAGTTTCTTCTTGAACAATTTGATGCGCCCATCCCTCCGTCTCCCTTACACGAATTAAAACAGGCAACAGTCCCCTACCTAGAATATCTTGTATGCTGGAGCTATAAGCGAAACCATCATCAGTTGGCTGCTTGGTGCCGCTTTTGTTTAAGAAATGATTATCTCACCCTCTCGCAACAAATCATCCACATCCCTAGATACTTACAATCAACAGCTCGACTGAAGTCACGCTGGCAGGTGCCCTTTTTTGTGCTCTACTGGCCCCTTAAACAGCTATTGAAACGCTTAAAAATTAACGCAACTGCGCTAATCTAACAGGAATTCATCCTTGTTCCCCGATTTTTGAAGTTTTTTTACAGTGGGAAGAGACGGAGAGAGAGGGCTTCAACTCCTGGAGCAATGAGATGTTCACTTCCAAAAGGGACAAGAAGAGGGTGATTTTTCTCGGGGCCTGTAAGAAAAAATAAAATTTCAAAGCCCCTAATATGACAGGGTCCCTTTTTAGAGGTCAGGGTAAAATAAGGTGTGATAAGGGGACATTCGACAAGGGTCGCATGAGAGGGCTCTTCAAGAGAAAGATGGTTGAGGCTCTTTTCAATTTCTTGAGGAGAGGGGATGCCATCTTCATAAAGAAAATAGGTAAGATTCGCATTTTGTTTGATTTCAAGAATCACACACTCATGATCGACACCGTGTATACACCCACTTGGTATAGAAATGAGATCCCCTGTTTTAATATGTATTTTTTTTAAGTAAGAGGGGAGGTCTGTTTTAACTTGTCCTCTTGTTAAAGGGAGGTCGGGAGTTGTGTAGAAAGAGGTTCCAGGAGAGACGTTTAACATATACCAAGCTTTAGATTGCGCTTCTTTTCCTTTTTCTGGATGGGATTGCAGAAAAAGGGAGGCGGGTGTGTGAAGTCTCTTAATCAAAAAAGGAAATTTATCAATAGGACATCCTACAAGCTCAGTGAGATTGAGGCTCGTAAGGGGACGCCCCTGATGAGAGCCATCGGCAATCAGCGTATGTCCCTCAGGAAAAGAAGCAATTTCCCATTTTTCTTCGATAGAATGTATTTTTTTTATTAAGGGAGTAAAAATCATGGTTTTCTATGGCCTGTTTTTTTTAACAAAGGAAGATTGTGGAAAAAAACGAAGAGGAGCCCGAATAGGGCTCCATCGATAAATCCCCAAAGCCCTCCGCAGAAAGCCCCTTTTAAAGTACTTGTATATCCATAGTAAATGGAAGACATGAGTCGCACGAGATCAGTCCCCCATCCATAGATAGAAAGGAACCCTATGATAAAAATAACAAGAGCCCAAGTAGCTCCAAGCCCAAAGGCCACACGTCGGAAAGAGAGATTTTCGTTCTTCATATTATTTTAGAGATCGGATAAGCTTCATTATTTTTCAAGAGATAAATACTAACCTTAAGGAGAGAATCATGAGATTCCTGATGCTATTACTGTTCTTATTTCCGTTGGCCCCACTGAAAGGAGACGAGTTACCCATCTTAGTGGCGTCCTATGATTTAAATGATACCCACCATTTTTACCAACTCTCCTTATCAAAGAGTGCCGCAGATAAAATTTATAAGTTGATTCACAACATGGGCACCCTTTCATGGCCTAAGTTGCTCTGGAAGAAAAAAGAAATGGAAAAATTAGGGGAGCAGGTGGATCATGTGCATCCCTTAAGATTTTTAGGAGTCATTATGTCGAATGACCATTTAAAAGAGTGCATGAGAAATGTAGCAGACAGCCCTCTTAAAATGAACCGGTTTATGAACGGTCTTTCTGATAAATTAGATAAAAATTTCAAAAATCACAATCTTCTACCTCATGTTGCAGGGTTTGCAGAAACAGTAAATAAGGATCCTTACCGTATTGAAGATCTGATTATTAAGAAAAAATGGCGTGCCCTTGTTGACTATTTAATGGAGTAACGACTCGGGCCTTTTTATGTTTAATAAGGTAACGAGCATTCCCTTCCTCCCAAATAGGCATCCCCTTCATGATACGATGAGGGGGGGCTTCTGAATGAATCAGGATCTGCCCTTCCGCAACGGCGAGGAGTTCATGTGATGTCACTCCCCCAGAACGGGTAATCGTTGTTTGGCTAAATTTGAGTAAAGGGGCTACAAGATCGTCGCCTGCTTGGCTAAAAGGAATGAGGGTGAGATGTGTAGGAGGGGTCAGTTTCCCAATGGTTTCTTTGAGAAGATGATCCTGGCAGCATAGGACAACCAAAGCATAGCAGCCCTCTTTATCTTTGTAGTGATTGATCCAGCTTTGCACATAGGACATGATAGATAGGGGAGTAGGCTGAGATCCTAACATAATGGTCGTCAAATGGACATGAGGGGAAAGTCCTGTATATTTTTGAATCGGATCCCATGAAATGGGGCGAAGAAAATGGGGTCTTAATGGGGTTCCATGTAGAATTTGAGGCAGGGGAACTTTAGTGTATTTATCCCAAAAAGCTTCGGGGGTAGAGGTTTTTTCCAGAAGAGGTTCAATTGTATGGAGTCTCAGTAAATTTCTAAGCGATTTTCCAAGGGTTCTTAAAGAAGCAAAGGCATAGGTTGTGTCTTTTGTGGGCAACTCAACAATATATTTATCGATCCATTGAGGCCCCTTATTTTGAAGCCTTGCTAGAAAAAGAGCTGAAAGGGCAGCCCTTGTTCCGCTTCCTTGGGTATCAATAATAACATCAAAATTTTCTTCCATGATTAAGCGGTAGATTCGATAGAGAACAGGTAGATAAAAGAGGCCATTATTGGCCCAAAGGAGGGAAGACCAAAATCGAAGAGAGAGGGGACTTCCGTTTCTTTGTTGTTGATTCCATAAATAGACAGCTAGCCTACCCAGCCATTTTGCATGGAAATCAGAAAGCATATCCTTAACTACAAAGGTAGCTTCTGGATGTGATGACAGGATCTCGAGTCGTTTTGCCTCAGCGGCAACCAGATGCCCACTGCCGCATAAGGAGGTAATAATCAGAATTTTCACGTGAGGAATAGTATATGAAGAGGGTGTATTATGCACAAGCAAACTAAAAAATTCATCACCCCCCCCCTAAAAAGGGGGGAGGTGATTTAACTAGCTTAGTCCTTGATTGAAAGGAGGAATTCGGCATTAGAGTTTGTCTTTTTAAGACGTCCAAGGAGAAGATTCATGGCATCTAGAGGGGTTAGATCGGCAAGAATCTGGCGTAAAATGTAGATTTTTTCTAATTCATCTTTATGAAAGAGAAGATCTTCTTTACGCGTACCACTCTTAATGAGGTCAATTGCGGGGAAAATGCGGCGATCAGCTAGACGTCGATCTAGGATGAGCTCCATATTTCCAGTTCCTTTGAACTCTTCGAAAATAACCTCATCCATACGAGAACCCGTCTCAATCAGGGCTGTTGCGATAATGGTGAGGGATCCTCCATTTTCAATGTTACGTGCAGCTCCAAAAAAGCGTTTGGGTTTATGGAGAGCTTGGGCGTCAACTCCACCAGTAAGGATTTTACCTGAGTGGGGCTGTACTGTGTTAAAAGCTCTTGCAAGTCTTGTGAGGTTATCTAGAAGGATAACGACATCATGTCCATATTCAACAAGGGAACGGGCTTTTTCAATCGCCATTTCTGCAACTTGAATGTGTCTTTCGGGGGGTTCATCGAAAGTAGAGCTAACAACTTCTCCTTTGACAAGCCGTTGCATATCGGTCACTTCTTCAGGACGCTCATCGATGAGGAGGGTAATCAAGATAATTTCAGGGTGATTGACAGAGATAGCATTGGCAATCTCTTGAAGGAGCATGGTCTTTCCAGACTTAGGAGGGGCAACAATAAGAGCTCTTTGCCCTTTGCCGATAGGGGCCGCGAGGTCGAGAACACGCATCGTGAGGCGGTCTTTTGTTGTTTCCATGCGGATCCGTTCATCCGGATAAAGGGGAGTTAGGTTACCAAAAAAGATCCGTTCTTTGGCATGCTCAGGGGGTTTATTATTAATGCGGTCTACTTTGAGCAGTGCAAAATATTTTTCTTTTTCTTTAGGAGGTCTGATAGGGCCGTAGACAGTATCCCCTTTTTTGAGGTCAAATCGCCGAATTTGAGCAGGTGAGACGTAAATATCTTCAGCGGAGGAGCAGTAATTATAATCTGGAGAGCGGAGAAACCCAAACGAGTCAGGGAGAATTTCAAGGACCCCTTCTCCTACGAGAATTTCATCAGGGGAGGAGGCTTTGAATTTGACAATTTCAAATACAATTTGAGATTTTGTCATGGAGGCAGTATTGGACAAGCCGAGGTTGAGAGCGTACTTATTCAGTTGCTCGATATTCATTCTCTGAAGATCTTTAATTTTTGTGATGGGGGGAGGGGTATTAGATGTGGGGGCTTTTTGTTTTGGCTCGTTTTCTACAGCCGGTTCTTTGTCCATTTATTTATAAACTCCTTGACTTGTGCTTTGAGCTCTTCCATGGTGCCCTGATTAAAGATAATATAATCGGCCCGTTTAGCTTTTTCTTCTCCGCTAAATTGATGGGCCATGCGCCTCTGGAAGTCTGTTCTATTTCTATAGTGGGCGATTGCATTTGCTTCGTCGCAGACGACGGCAATAGTTTTGTGAAAAAATTTTTCGTATCCGCTTTCAAAAAGGAGGGGAACTTCTGCAATAAAGAGCCCTGGTCTTGTTTTAGCATAGATGCGTTCAATCTCTTCAAGAACAGCAGGATGCAGGATTTGCTCGAGCTGTCTAAGTTTTTTTTGATCGGTAAAAACATGGTCTGCAATTTTTTTTCGATCAATAGTTCCATCTGTACAGATATCCTCACCGAGTAGTTCGATAACGGCCTTGATACACTGGGGGTTTGAAGAGAGGAGCCTGTGAACAATTTCGTCAGAGTCAACAACGGTAGCCCCTGCTTCTTGAAACAGGCGGCACACGGTAGACTTTCCAGAGGCTAGACCCCCGGTGACTGCCACTTTATCCAATGTTAACACTCTCCCCAATTTTTGCCAATCGATACATTGACCGTTAGAGGTACTTTGAATGGATAAATGGTTTCCATGATGTTGACTACCAGGGATTCGGTGGCAATGATTTCGCTTTGGGGAATTTCAAAAATAAGTTCATCGTGGATTTGGAGAATCATTTTCCCTTTGGTGAGATTTTGGTTGATTTTGATCATCGCGAGTTTAATCAAATCAGCCTGGGATCCTTGTAGAGGGGTGTTGACAGCGTATCTTTCTGCTTGAGCTCTAATAAAGGCATTACTGCTATTGATATCAGGAATAGGGCGCCGTCTTCCGAGGAGGGTAGATGCGTATCCAAGCCGTCTAGCATCCTCTTTATTTTTTTCAAGATAGGCATGTACTTTGGGATAGAGATCAAAATATTTTTTAATAAAAAGTTTTGCATCGGCAACATCGATTCCAAGTTCTTGGGATAGGCCATAACTGCCCTGCCCGTAAATGATCCCAAAGTTCACTGCTTTGGCTTTAAAGCGCATATCATTTGTAACAGCATGAAGAGGAACATCGAAAATTGTTGCAGCACACGCGGCATGAACATCTTCTTTATTTTTAAATGCCTTAATGAGGGTAGGGTCTTCGCTAAAGTGAGCGAGGAGGCGAAGTTCTACTTGAGAGTAATCAGCGCCAAGGAAAACCCATCCAGGGAGTTCAGGTTTAAAGGCTTCTCGAATTTTGCGCCCTTCAGGAGTTCGTACAGGGATATTTTGAAGATTGGGATCTTGGCATGAAAGGCGCCCTGTAGCGGTGACTGTTTGGTTGAAAGTGCAGTGAATGCGGTGGGTTGTAGCGTTGACTTGGGTGGGCAATGTGTCGATGTAGGTAGAGCACAATTTTTCTAAGGTGCGGTAGCGGAGGACGGCCTTGGCGATCGGGTGAGTCAGCTCAAGGAGGACGTCAGCTGAGGTGTTCTTTTTCTTTGATGGGAGGTTCATTTTTTCAAAAAGAATGACCGCAAGCTGTTTGGGGGAGTGGATATTAAATACTTCGCCCGCCATCTCGTGGATTTCTTTCGACACTTTTTCGATTTGTTCTTTTAGGAAAGAAGACATGGATTGAAGGAGGGGGACATCGAGATAGATTCCATTTTCTTCCATTTTAAAGAGAACAGCGGTAAGGGGGAGTTCAATGTCATAAAATAGAGGAAGAAGGTCTCCCAATTGGGAGGCGAATAGGTTTTTAAGGCGAAAAATAAAGTCAGTTTTTTCAGAGGGGGAAGATCCTGTAAGGGTTTTCCCAAAGTGTTCCAGGGAAAGGTGTTCAAGCGAGTGGTTATTTTTTTCGGGTGTAAGGAGATAGGAGGCGATCATGGTATCGAAAGAGAGGTGAGAAGGGTTCATTCCGTGATTTTTTAGAAAATGAAGATCCCGTTTGAGGTCATGTCCAAAAATTTTTTTCGCATGTAAGAGGGAGCGCAGTTTTCCTAAAATAAGGTCTTTAGGGAGCGATTCATCTAAGGGGATATAAAATGCCTCTTTTTCTTGGATGCTGAGGCTAATGCCAGGATCGGTGTGGATGCAGATTTCGGAGGCATGTTCCAGTTTTTTGATGAGGGCTTCCAAGCTTGGTAGATCTTGAATGAGGTGGTAATTTCCTTCATCTCCGACAGATTTCATGTCTTTGAGAAGGGAGGTGAAGTTCATCTCTTGATAGAACAGAAAGAGTTTTTTTTCATCTCGGGGAGTAAGAAAAAAGGTAGATTCAGTTTTTTCAAAGGGGACAGTGAAATCGAGCGTGGCGAGTTGTTTGGAAAGGAGGGCATCTTGAGTGTGGGCTTTGAGGTTTTCTTTTTTTTTACTTGGGGGGAGATTTTCTAGGGAGGCGAGGAGGTTTTCTAGAGTGCCATATTCTTCGAGGAGGGGAATGGTTGTTTTAGGGCCAAATCCTGGGACACCGGGGATGTTATCAGAGGCATCTCCGACAATGCCCAGGTAGTCGGTAATTTGATGGGGGTGCACGCCATAAAGTTCTTTTACTTCATCGGGTCCAATCATCAAGTTATCTTTATGGGGCTGAACAAGAGTCACCTTTGGAGTGACGAGTTGGCAGAGGTCTTTATCACTTGTGCAGATGTAGACATGGGCATTTTGCACGGTGGCCCAGATTGTAATGCTGCCAATGGTATCATCTGCCTCTACTCCAGGAACAGAGAGGAGGGGGATCCCTGCAAGCTTACAGTAGTGCATAGCGTGGGTAAGTTGTGGAACAAGGTCTTCGGGCATTCCTGCTCGATGACCTTTGTAATCGGGATGGATTTTAAGGCGAGAAGCTTTGTTATTGGGGCCGTCAAAGATCGCCATGAGGTGAGTGGGTTCAAAATCCCGTTTAAATTTCTCAACGCTCCGAATGAATCCGTAGAGTGCGTTTGTCGATTCTCCCCGAGCGTTTGTCATGCCTCGAATAGCATAGTAGGAACGGAAAAGAATTCCTACTGCATCTAAGAGATAGAGTTTATTCATACATGAACAAAATGCGCCCAGCTAAAGTAGGGTCATATCCTTGAATCGAATGGACAATTTTTCCTTTAAGCAAGGAAGTGTCATTTTCGAAGTAGTCTTCAAGGAGGCTGAATTGTTTTTTTACAGAGACAACTTGATAAGGGCCCTCGATCTGAGCTGCTTTTGCAAGATCTGTGAGAGCTTCTCCCTGAGTTGCGTTCGCAACATCGATATAGCCCAGTTTTTGAGCATCGAAGGGGGAGTATACCTGTGCTCCATACTCTTCAACAAGAGCTGTTTTGTCGAGGTTAGGGCGTGCTTTTGTCACAACATCGACAAAGAGCTGGTATTCACTCGCCATTGATTTCACAAGGCAGGCATATTTTTTTTCATCAAAGGGTTTTGTGGAATTGAGCATGTCTTTGAATTTCCCTTCAGTGAGAGTGAGTGCTCCGATTCCATACGTTCTCATAATATCGGTAAAATTGAGAACAGGGCCGAGTCTGACCCCAACGGAACCAATGAGGCCAGTGGGTTGAGAGTAAATTTTTTCTGAGGCAGAGGCGATCATCATCCCTCCTGAAGCACAAAGCCCTTCAACATAGGTGTAGATCGGGACTTTAAATTGCGCTTTGTATTCCTGAAGCAGGGAGTAAATGGCATAAGAATCATCAGCAGCACCTCCTGGGGAGGAAATGGTAAGGAGGATGGCTTTGACTCTATCTCCACTTAAAATGCCTTCACGGCTTGCTAGTAGTTGTCTTTTGATGTCTTTTGCTTTTAGATGATCGAGACCAATCACTCCATCAATTTCAATAGAGAGGATGACAGGGGTGGTAATTGGGAGGGGAGCGCGAGAAAATTGAGCATTTCCTTTAATGGAATAAACAGCTCCTCCTCCTTTATTGAAAGGGGAAGAGAGGGACATGAGGAGTCCTCCAATCACAAGAAGCCCAATTAAGAGTCCTGAAATCCAAGATAAACCATTCATAAATGCACGGAAAGATGATTGTAATATACCCATGTTCTGATGATATCCTAAGTGAGTAATTTGCTAAAGTTTTTTTTCTAATTGAGTCGATTTTTGGACGAGTTCTAAAAAGACGAGGAATCCTAATACGACAAAGATGGCAAATAGAGCGTTTGGAACAGTCACTGAAAAAGTGAGGACAATAAGAAGGGAAAATTGAAGTGCCGTTGTTATTTTGCTCCATAAAACAGAACGGAAAGAGTAGTTTTTCCAAAGGCCGTTAGAGAAGAGGTAGATGCCAAAAAAACAGAGGAAAAGGTCTCTCGAAAGGAGGGTTGCAATTTGCCAAAGGGCTAACTTTCCCTCCATAAAAAAAACGGAGAGAACAGTGAATACGAAAAATTTATCCATGAGGGGGTCGAGGGTGGCGCCAAAGCGAGAGACGCATTTATAGCGCCTTGCGAGGTAGCCATCTATGGCGTCGGTAATCATGGCCGCAGCGATGACAGATAGGCGTACGTACAGGTTTTCAACGACGAACAAGAGGGCCAGTGGGCCTCGCAAAAAAGTCAGTCCGTTCGTTGGAGAGATCATTCCGCCTTGGGGTTGTTTTGGTTACTGCGCCGTCGCTTTCTTATCCATATCGTAAAAATAGCAATAATAGCAAACGTTGCAAACACAATGATGTTAAACGTTTTTAGATAATGAATCAAGAGTTGATAATTTGAGCCGAGGCTATGGAAGAAAAAGAAGACAGTGGTTGCCCATAACGGACAGGCGATGGCGTCTCGTAGGGCAAATTGAGTAAAGTTCGCTTTAGATAAGCCTGCGCTCATAAAAATACAGTTTCTTGTGCCAAAGGGAATAAACCGGCCGACTAAGAGGGCTAGAAGTCCCTTTTTTTTGTAGAAAGCTTCAATTTTTTTAAGGCGAGCCTCTGGAAACATTTTTTTAAAAAAGAAAAATTGGAGCATGTAGGTGCCAATTTTGCGGCCGAACCAATAAGAAATCCAGGCAGAAAAGTAGGAGCCCAAGACAATAGCTAGATAGAGGGAAAGGGTAAGGTGAGGCGCAATGGACCCTGCGATAAATGCGGAGGTCACCAGGATAACATCGGTGCTAATAGGGAGATTCATTCCCGCTAGTAGGATGAGGCAAAAGGCGATCAGAGGGGCATAAGCGAGGTGTGGTAAAATAAGATCGATGATCATACAAGAGCTTCTTGAGTAACCAGGGCTGGAGCCGGATCTTCTTGAATTTTAATGGTTTCTTGCGAGGCTGCAAGGGCATCGAATTGTTTTCCAAGTGAGCGTACTGCGACGACGTAGGCTGCAAGGGCAAGAAGGAGGAAGATCGCTACGTAGGGAGTGCTCATTGAAATAGAGCCAAAGAAAAGGAGAAGGCTTTGGTGGAAGAGAGAGCCTCCACTTTTCCCAAGGCGGGAACCAATGCCGTCAATAGCTGCTTTTCCTTTGAGCTTACATTCGTTCGAAAGGGGGATAAATGAAATTTCTTTTGTGGCATCAAAAAAGGTGAATTTAGAGGCTCTAGAAAGGCAGTTTTGCAGAGAGCCTAAAAAGACTGTCATTGCAAGTGGTGTAGTGGAAAACATGGCTGCAACCGAAAGAATAGACTGGTTTTTAAGGAGGATAGATGAGAAAAACAGGACTCCTGTGGCGAGCAGAATGGTTGGGGTGATAATAGCGGCTGCTGTCCAGCCACATTTTTGAATCACATTACCGCATATAAAAAGACCGATGAGCGTGCTTAAAGCCCCCATAAACATCGTTACTTTGCCCATGTAAGCGAGGTAGTCAGTGGGAAGGGGGAATAGGAGGTTAACTTGGTCTTTCCATACAATTTCCATCATATTAATCGCCAGGTTGTAGGCAATCACGATGATGGCGATGCAAATGAGATACTTAGATTTGGCGAGGTAAGTGAAGTTTTTCTTTAGCCCCATTTTTACTTTGACTTCATCTTTAGGAGGGGCAAGTTTAATATCTACAGTGATGACATTTTTGTGATACCAACGGAAGATAGCGACGGTGATAAGAGCTACAGCAATGACGAGAAGGGTGATGAGAGTGAGAGATTGTCCCCATACATCGGTGCCGGGAAGCCAGGAAATTAGGTAAGGTTTAGCGCAGAAAATAGTGATCTGTCCGGAGGCCATCGTGGCGATATTGGCTCCAACGCCAAGGAGGCCGTAAAAGCGTTTTGCATCTTTAATTGAGGTGATTTGATTTGCAAAGCCCCAGAAGAGGACACTCATGATGGTTGTGCTCCACATTTCGCTCATGACATAGTAGAGGGTGAAGGTCCAATTGCGCAGGATGGAAATAAGCCCTTTTAGTCCCTGAGGAAGGAGGAGTTCAAGACTATCTGCAAATTCATGAGGATGTAAAAAATCTCTAAGTGGGTAGAGCACGGTAGAAAAAAGGATGAAGAAGCCGATAAAAACCGACATCATGATATAGAAAACTTTTTCTTGAGAAAATTTATTAGCCAGCAGGGTAAATAAAAAAGTAAATAGGAGGGCCATGGGGAGGATAACCCATACTTTAATATAAGGGAGAATTTCAGCGCCGGAGCCTGAGGCTGTAATAACAAGAGTGTCTTTAGTCGCTCTGAGGATAGTGTAGTTAAGACAGATCAGCGCATAGATAACGAAAAGCGGTACGAACTTTTTAAGTTCAAAGCGGTGAATTGGCCAAAAAAAGGCTCGCAATGTCCCAAATTTAGACTGCGTGGAATACATGGTTTCCCAGTGATTTCATACACTCCATTATACCGAGATACTCATATAAAACAAGCTTATCTATTGGAGAGAGCTTCGATCCCGGGAAGATAGCCTAATTCAAGAAATTCCAAAGAAGCGCCCCCTCCTGTTGAGACGTGGGAAAAGTTTTTTGAAAAACCCGCCTGAGTAATAGCAGCCACCGAATCGCCTCCTCCTACAACAGTCGTTGCTTTTGATTCTGATAGGAGTTTTGCTAAAGCCTCGGTCCCTTTAGCAAAGCGGGGATCTTCAAAAATTCCCATGGGACCATTCCAAAAAATAGTTTGTGCATTTTTCAAAGGAGCTGTCCAATCTTCGATTGTGCTAGGGGCAATGTCGACTCCTTTCCATCCTTCAGGAATATTATTAACGGAGACGATTTTTACATCTGTGTCATTAGTAATAACAACTTCTTTAGGAAGGTAGAGTTGGATAGCCTTTTCTTGACATCGTTTAATAACTGCTCGTGCGGTATCTAAATTCTCCATATCAACAATAGAGGAACCAATTCCTAATCCTTGTGCTTTAAAAAAAGTAAAAATCATCCCCCCTCCAAGGAAAAGGGCGTCTACTTTTTCAATCAGTGCGGCAAGGACTCCACATTTTGTGCTAATTTTTGCTCCGCCGATGAGGGCGTGGAAAGGGCGTTTGGGGTTAAGGGCAAGAGGGGAAAGAAAGGCGATTTCTTTCTCCATTAAAAACCCTGTCGCTGCAGCGTTTGGAAATGATTCAGCGATGACTGCGGTAGAGGCGTGTTTTCTGTGAGCCGTGGCAAAAGCATCATTGACGTAGGTATTGCCAAGAGAGGCGAGTTGTTTAGCAAAGGCTGGATCCCCTTTTTCTTCTTCTTTGTGGAATCTTAGGTTTTCAAGAAGAAGGATTTCGCCTGGTTTGAGTGTAGAGGCGAGCTTTTCTGTAGCGGGGCCAATACAGTCGGGGGCAAATTTAACTTCTTTGTTGAGGAGTTTACTGAGAAGGGGCACAAGGGGTTTTAGTGAAAATTGGGGATCGATTTTCCCTTCTGGGCGGCCAAGGTGGCTCATTAGAATAAGAGAAGCTCCTGCATTGAGGATATATTCAATAGAAGGAATGCAGGCTTTGATTCGGGCATCATCTGTGATGACCCCTTCTTTCATTGGCACATTAAAATCAACGCGCATGAGAACTTGTTTCCCAGCTAAGCTAAGATCTTGGAGTGAGAGCTTCTTCATGATTACAATGTAATCGAGCTAAGGAAAAAAGGGGATAAAAATTTTATAGTTCAGCAAAAGGGTTGCCCGCTTGCATAAACTGATCTCCTTGTTTTCGTTTCTTGAGTTCCGATCGAATAGAGAAAAGGAGGTCTTGGTCAAAATCTTGATGCACGGCCCATCTGAGGTATTCGATAGGGATTTCATTAAAGCGGCGCCCTTTATGTTTCCCTAGGGGCATGGCAGGCATTGCAATGGGTTTCGTGAGCCTTTCTAAGATTTCTTTTGTTGAATGGAAAGGTTTGGAGAGGTGTTTGAATACTTCAATATTTACCTGGACATCACTCATCGCTCTATGAGCTCCGTGAGGGAGAATATTGAAATGGCGCCTTAGGGCTTCAAGGGAATTGATCGAACTCCCTCCATAGAGCCTTGCAAGACGGAGGGTGTCAATGAGGGGATTTTTCGCAAGTGTATGAGGTATGCCGAGGCGGTTTGCAGAAGCAATCAGAATGTTGATGTCGAAAGCGATGCCATGCCCTACTACTGGAAGATCTCCAATAAAGGTGAGAATTGAGGGGAGAACAGCTCCAATTTTGGGTTTGTTGAGGACCATGTCATCAGTGATGTGGTGAATTTTTGTCGATTCTTCAGGGATAGGTCGAGCGGGATCGATGAGAGTTTCCATGGATTCCAGCTGTTCTGTCAAAGTGAATTTTACTGCAGCAAACTCAATGATGGCTTCTTTTTCAACATCAAGTCCTGTAGTTTCACAATCCAAGCATACGAAGACATTTTTCATATAAGACCTTACGGCATTCCCCTTCTTTAATTGAATAAGCGACAACTTCAGCTTTAGCAGGATACAGGACTTTGAGATTTTTGGATATGCTGGCAGCTTTTTCGTTAGATGAAACCTTGTCGATTTTAGTAAAGACGGTAAGGAGAGGGATTCCTTTCGCATTGGCAAAGTGAGCCATAGAGATATCTTGTTCGCTGGCTGTTCGTCGAATGTCTAGGAGTAGAATGATCAGTTTGAGTTCTTTACGAGTTTCTAAGTAAACATTAATGTTTGTGGCCCAGTTCCTGCGCAATTTTTCTGGGACATCTGCAAAACCATATCCAGGGAAATCGACTACAATAAATTTTTCATCGACTTTGAAAAAGTTGAGGAGTTGGGTTTTTCCAGGAACCGCCGAAACTTTAGCGAGTTTTTTAGCTCCTAGGAGGTGATTAAGGAGCGAAGATTTGCCTACGTTCGATCTTCCTACAAGGGCGATTTCGGGAAGGTTGGTGGGAGGAATATCTTTAAGCTTAGAAAAGAGGAATTCAGTTTCAGGCATGGGAGATCCTTATTTCTTGGGCGTGTTTGGGAAGCAGGGAGGGGATTCGTTCTGGCCATTCAATGAGGCAGATGGCTTGTGTTCCGAAAGGTTCATCAAGTCCTCGGGCGAGGAATTCGGATTCTTGGTTGAGTCGATAAAGATCGTAGTGATAAATTTCGTTCGGGTACGCTTGAACATAGGTGAAGGTCGGTGAGGGGACCTCGGAAATGCCTGTGAGTGAGAAAACAATGCCTTGAATGAGGGTGGTTTTGCCAGATCCTAGGTTTCCATAGAAACAGAGAACGCTCCCTTTGGGGAGCGTTTTACCGATTTCGCAACCAATAGACCAAGTCTCTTGACTTGAGTGGCTACTGATCTTCGAGCCAAAGAGTAACAAATTCCTTGAATTCACTACATTCTCCCATAGCTTCGACAAAAGCGGCGACTTTATTTTCTTCCAAGCTGCGCTGGATAAAAGCCATAAAACTCTCTTCAATCTGATATCTGTTTTGACTTGGGACATCGGTCATAGGCATTCTTTTCAATTGGTGAGAGACAAAGTCATCGATCACAGCTTGTTTTGAATTGAATAATTTTCCTGTGACACCCGAAGAATAAACCGTTTTAGTAATGGGCTCTTTTCTCTTTTGGATATAGTTTTTGATCATTTCAGGATCTTCAGACACGTGGAAACGTTTGACTCTTAGTCCATTGACCCGTTCTGTATTTTCTGGGCAGGTAGAAACCCAATCATAAATGGCATCTTGCGGGTTGGGGTGGGTGTTGTCTCCGAAGACTTTTCCTGTAAAAGGACAGATGTAAATCTTTTTTGTTTCTTCGTTGACGCTAGGCTGTCCAACCTGAATTTTAATTTCAGTTTCGCGCCATAACTTTCCTTCATCAGTAAGTCGTTTAAGGAGGGTTTCCGCGCTTTGGTAAATCATTTTTTCTCTTAGAAAAAGCACTGGATTGAGGTGGTGTTTCTGCTCAAGAAAATAGAGATAGGTCGTGAGTAAATCAGCTTTCTTGTTAGCTTTTAAGAATTTACTTAGCAGCTCTTTCAAGCCCTCAGTGATTAGGGTCTGCGACATGGTTCCTCCAGTAAGTAGGTTGATACTACACTCGAAAACATTATTTTTCAAGCTCAAAAAAATCTTGCATTGTACCCTTTGGGCTGATACCATCTCTCGTGAGTTAATTCGGGGATTATTATGAGTTTAACGAAAAAAGAAATCGCGGTACCTGGTTTTGAACAAGTCATTAAGGTAACGGATAAGAAATCGGGGCTTGAAGCGATTATTGCAATTCACAGCACGGTCATGGGGCCCGCTTTAGGAGGTACTCGGATCCATCCTTACGCTAATTTTGAAGATGCTTTGACGGATGTTTTACGCCTTTCTAAAGGAATGACTTACAAGTCGGCTCTTGCAGAGACAGGTCTTGGTGGTGGAAAGAGTGTAATTATTGCTGACCCTAAAACGGGAAAAACTAAGGAGCTTCTCCATGCATTTGCGGAAGCTGTTAACGATCTGCAGGGGAAATATATTTGTGCAGAAGATGTGGGATGCAGCCCTGAGGATATGAATACGATTCGAGAGAAGACGAAATATGTGACAGGGTCAACGTTGAATGGGGCAAGCGGAAATCCAGCTCCTTTCACGGCATGGGGGACTGTTCGGGGCATTCAGGCTGCGATGCAGTTTCTTTATGGAAGCCCATCTGTGCAGGGGAAAACAGTGGCGATTCAAGGGGTGGGAAATGTAGGGCAGGTTTTGGCTGAACATTTGTACTGGCTTGGAGCAAATTTGATTATTGCGGATGCTGACAGGGCAAAAGCAGAGAGGGTAGCTCACTCTTTGGGGGCAAAGGTTGTTGCTCAAGAAGAAATCCTCGGTGTAGAGTGTGATATTTTATCCCCTTGTGCTCTAGGAGGGATTATTAACAGCTCAACCCTGCCCTATATTAAAGCAAAAGTGATTGCGGGGTGCGCTAATAACCAGCTGCAAGAGGAGTATCACGGCGATTTCCTCCATAGAAGAGGGATCTTATATGTTCCCGATTTTGTGATTAATGCGGGAGGGCTTATCAATGTACTTTGTGAATTAGAGGAAGAGGGATATCGGCCGACCGTTGCGAGAAATCGGGTTAATGCGATTTATGATCAGCTGATGACGATCTTTGAAATGTCAAAACGGAATAAACAGTCGACAGCGGTAGCGGCTAATGCCTTAGCAGAATACCGCCTTCGGTATGGGATCGGAAAGAATAAACCCCTTGTGATTCGATGAAAAATTTGACGGAGCAGCTTGCTACTTCTTTAACAGAGGCGGTTCAGGCAGCATTTGGAGAAAAAGTTCTTGCGGAGGTTTTCCAGAGTGAATTTGCCCATTATCAGTGCAATACTCCTTTAAGACTTGCCAAGGTGCTGCAGAAAAATCCCCGCGAAGTAGCTCAGCAGATCATAGATAAATGTTCTTCAGATATTTGTGAAAAGTTCGAAATTTCCGGCCCTGGGTTTATTAATATTACCCTTAAGCTTTCTGTTTTATCAGAAGATCTTTCCCAAATCTTTCGAGATGTCCGTCTGGGGGTTCCTGAACCTTTAAAGCGGCAGCGCATTATTGTTGAATTTTCTTCCCCTAATGTGGCGAAAGAACTGCATGTAGGTCATTTGCGGTCGACCATTATTGGGGATTCGTTAGCGAGATTATTTGAATTTCTGGGCCACGACGTGCTTCGACTCAATCATATCGGAGATTGGGGAACTCAGTTTGGGATGCTCATTGCCTACATTCAGCAACATAAATTATCGGATGAAGCTGATCTCCCCACTTTGATGGGATGGTATAAGGCATCAAAACTCGCATTTGATGCAGATCCCGAATTTAAGAAGAAATCTCAACTTAAGGTGATTCAGCTACAAGCTGGAGATGCCGAGTGTGTCCGTATTTGGAAGCAAATTTGCGCGATTTCGAGAAGAGCCTATCAGGAAATTTATGATTTGCTCGATGTGAAACTCCTTGAAAGGGGAGAATCGACTTATAATGAAGCTTTAAAACCGCTTGTTGAGGATCTTGTTAAGCGGGGGATTGCTGTAGATTCTGAGGGGGCAAAATGTATTTTTGTTGAAGGAGAACCAGTCCCTTTTATGGTGCAAAAGTCAGATGGGGGGTTTGGCTATGCAACAACAGATATGGCAGCTCTTAAGCAGCGACTTGAGGTAGAGAAAGCTGACCGGGTGATTTATGTAATTGATGCGGGGCAACAGCTTCATATGCAGCTCCTTTTTAAGTCAGCCCTGAAAGCAGGTTATTATGATCCGAGCAAAGTAGAACTCAACCATGTACAATTTGGGGTAGTGCTTGGTGCTGATGGGAAAAAATTTAAGACCCGCAGCGGAGAGACGGAACGATTAATTGATCTTTTAAATGAAGCGATTGCTAGAGCGGGTGTCTTATTACAGGAAAGAAAACTGAATGAATCAGATGCGGTTATCCTAGGGCTTGATGCTGTCAAATATGCCGATCTTTCGAATCAGCGGATTAAAGACTATGTATTTAGTTATGATAGAATGCTCTGTTTTGAAGGAAATACAGCAGCCTATCTTCTCTATTCTTACGTTCGCATTCAAGGAATCAAGAGAAAAGTAGGGAAAAATCTGGCTGCGCTGGAGAGGAAGATTGTGCTTAAGCATCCGGCAGAAATTAAGTTGGGGTTGCACCTTCGTCAATTTGGAGAAACGTTAGATCATATGGCCCTTGATTTAATGCCTCATAGGCTGACTGATTATCTCTATACGTTGGCAGAGAAATTCAATGCATTCTATCGCGATTGTTCTGTAGAGGGGCATGAGGACGAGACAAGTCGTCTTCTCTTATCAGAGCTGACAGCTCGTATTTTGCAGCAAGGTTTGCAAATTCTTGGTCTCAAAACCATCGAACGGATGTAGTGGAGTTTTGTTTGGCTTGTGGGGGATTTCGGCTACAAAAAGAGGAACCGCGTAGCCGGGGAGTGAGCCTCTTAGCGCGGTCATCAGCTCTTTTCCTTTTAAAGAATCGACTTCGAAGTGCTGAGCCCCCTGAACTTGATCGAGTTGGTGAATGTAGTAGGGGAGAATGCCGTGAGAAACGAGGGTCAGGCAAAGCTCTTTCAAAGTTTCTAGGTTGTCATTAATCCCTTTTAATAAGACAGCTTGATTTAAGACGGGGATGCCAAGTCGTTGAATTTTTTTTAAGGCGTGAAGCACGTCTCCATCGAGTTCTTTGGGGTGATTGCAGTGGATCACAAAGATGAGTTGTTTCTGGATAGATTGTAAGAGATTTAAAAAGCTCTCATCTATTCTCTCGGGAATCCCTATCGGGAACCTCGTATGAAAACGGATCAGTTGAAGATGGGGAATGGCAGAGAGTTTATTGAGTAATAGGGCAAGTTTTTGATCGCTCAGAGAAAGGGGATCTCCTCCACTTAAAATAATTTCAAAAATAGAAGGGTCTTCTTGAATAGCCTTGAGTTCTGCTTCAAAGTCCCCCTTCTGGTAGTCAAAATTTTGTCTAAAACAGTAGCGGCAGTGCATGGCACAGGCGCTGGTTACTGTAAGAAGGGCTCTTCCTTGATATTTTTTGATGAGCTTGGGGGCTTTTAAGAAAGCTGCGTCGTCTACGGGATCTTCTTTAAAAGAAGGGTCTTTTAAAAATTCTTCCTCTGTTGTCACAAATTGTCGAAACAGGGGATCTTCTTTATTCCCTTTTTCCATTTTTTCAGCAAGGCGGAGCGGCACATTCAGAGCAAAGGGATGCTTTGGAATCGGAATGCCTAGATAGGTGGATAGCGATTCGGTCGAAATAAAATTAGTTTTTTGAATTTGACGCCAATTCATTGCCCTCTATTTTACGTAGAATCGATTAAAACAAGAATGGTAAAATTTTTTTATTTTACTTTGGGGACGACGATGGGAGTATTTCGTTTAAATGGCCAGAATGTATCCATATAAAGGGGAATCGCATTGGCTGCAGCAAGTCCAAACGACGTTCCTGCATTTAATCCAGCGGCTGGGGCCTTGGGACAAAGGGCTCCCATGCTGATGACAAAAGCGACGATGTAAAAAATTTGCTGCGCAAAACGGACCCACTGCGCGTTATTCCATGCTTTCACTTTTTTTTCTATTTTCGGAAGTAAAGCGCTCGTCTTATTTTTTAATCTCAAGAGCTCTTGATCGCGGAGTTTTTTAATGCGTTCTATTTCATCCAGGAGATTCTGATTTTCTTCTTGATTATCAGGGGAAATACGCCCCTCTAACCCCTGAATGATCTCACTTGTTTCAGCTTTGACTAAGAGAGCTTCTTGAACATGCTCAAAGAGCTTAAATAATTTAAGTGCGCATGAAACTCCCATTTCTGCCTGGGTCTCTTCCATTTTTGAGGAAAGTTCTTCCCGAGTTTCAGTTCCTTTCAGAAACCACTTGATCTGATCTTGAGCCTCATCCCATGCAGCAGTTTCTTGAGCTACTGCGTGTTGAATTGCCTTAAGATTTAATTTAGACGCGATATCTTGATGGGTTACAATTTTTCTCATCCGAATGGCGATTTCGGTAATCAAGGGGAGTGTGATGACAAAGAAAATAACAGGTAAGATCCATGACGTATTTGTCAATGTGCTGCTGATTCCGTGCAGATGGGGGATATATTTTCCAAGAGATACAAGAATCATGACAAGGCCGATACCGGTTATGCAAAAGGCATCAAAGGCCATCCGAATCCCCCCAAGGCGGTCTCCATTTTTTAAAGCCTGAATCGCCTCTTTTAAAGAATAAAGCCCCACCCCGATATTAATAACCCCGCCGATGACGCCACACACTGAAGTGGACATCGCAACGCTATGTAAGTGGGAAAGTGCTGGATTTAACGATTGAATCCCCTGGAAGGCGGTATATCCAAGAGTAAAAAGATCTCCTACTATATAGGTAGGATTAAATCGATCCCATAAATTATTTTTTGCAACTTCTTTCTTTAATGTTTTTTGCTGAATAAGAGTTGCGATGGGAAGGGGATCAGCTGAGCCTAGGTAAGGCCGGGGTTGAATAGTGAATAGACTCCATAATAATAAACTCCGTTTAGTTATGAAACTATTATATAATAATGATTATTAATTTTCAATTATATACTTTTTAAATATATAATTATTTTTTTGTATCGCAAATTGAGGAGCTTATCTGTTTAAGAAAGAACTAGTTGAAAAGAGGGGGATTTGATAGGTTAAGAGGGTATGACTGTATGTATTATCCCGGCGAGGCTGAACTCTACCCGATTTCCCCAGAAGGTGTTATGTCAACTCCTTGGCAAGCCAATGCTGCAGCATGTCTATGAAGCAGCTACCCGTTCGGGGTTTTTTGATGAGGTTGTATTTGCTGTGGATCATGAGAGAACAGCAGCCCTTGTGGAGGGATTTGGGGC
>JAGOSM010000007.1 GCA_018062315.1 Simkaniaceae bacterium
CCGTAACCGATTTCCCTCTTCTTTCGGTGTACCGCCCTTGCCCCTAGAACTTCACGTAATATCTTATTTATTAATGGGTTAAGCTTTTTGTGCGCTCTATTGAGGATTATGGCTCCATTTTCCCCTTAGATTGACCCTGTTTGGGGGTAAAGTCATTAGTTTTATTATAATTTTGATTTTTTAAATAACTCATAATTAATTAGTTATAAATTAAATCATTAATTACGTCTTTAAATTATATTCATATACTGCTATAATCAACTTAGAGGGAGTGTAAACTTTAATAAAAGGGAATAAAAAATGACAACAAACCCAACACAACAAGCTAATAGTAGCCCGGTCCTTCCAGCAAGCAGCGCCTCTTCTAGCGATGGAAGTCAGTATGATGCTTATATGATGGGAATGGCTTACGTTCTCCAAGTATTAATGGAAGTAGGGGCTCGCAATGACTCTATCATGGATATGGACCAGCAGATCAATGCGAAAAAAGAGATGGAAGAGGTGGTTTTAAATGGAGCTCATGACCACTTTCAATCTGCGGGAGATATGGCTTCATACTTTAATTATATTGCAGAGCACGCAGCGAGCTTTGGCCTTTCGAATGATGTGGCTAGCTGGGCACAAACTCAGGCAGAGTCGATTGCTTCTGCTACAGATACCAGCAAATTAAATAGCGATGTAAAGACCTATATTTTTGACCAAGAAGTGGATAATGGAATGCTTAAGCAGCTCGACCCAAATGCTTATGCAATGTCTCCCCACTTTCATCCAACGGCAAGTAACCGGGATACGCAGGAATTTAATACCTATCTTGAAGGGGTAAATGCCCACCTCAAGCAGGTGATGAATAGCAGCGATATTTTTGATAAAGGGGACCAGGCAGGGGATCTTGTTCGGCAGGGCAATGATGAAGCTCTAAGCCAGTATGGGAAATTGTTTCAAAATTTAGTAGATTCTGTCCCAAGTAGTAATAGTAATTCGTAGTTTTAAAAACTTTTAAGGATAAAACATAAAATATGACACAAACTGTTTTTGTACCAAATTCAGATTCTCAGGTAAAGCCAGCTGGTGCTGGGGATGCTTTTTCTCATGTGGCTACAGGGCTTCATGAGTATCCTGTATCTACCTCGACGATGACGTTTGCTCTGATGATGAGGCAGATGGTACTTAAGCTTGTAGCTGAGGTACACAATCCTCAAGTCAATCATACAAACTATGCATTGAGTGTGTTACAGGCGTTTATTGTCATTTCTTTGTTGCCTTTACAGGTAAGTGCTGGTGGTTTGGCAAAAGAGATTCAGGCAAACTCAAGTTTTCAGCAGACGATGTCTCAGTTCCAGTCCTTCTTTACTTATATTGAGTCGTTATCTTCGACAAGTGGGAATGGATTGCCTCCGGGATGGAATAATTCTGCAGTGAGCTCGACGAAATTGAATCAGTTATACTCTCAGTTTTATAACTTTTTCTATGCATCGAATGCAACAGCAGGGGCATCAGGAGTTTCAGGGCCTACTTGGAATGACTTATTCTTTGAAGTGAGGGATCCTACATCACCTACCGGTTATGTGAAGGTTCCTTTGATTATACCTGGATCGACACCTCCTCAGTTTCAACCGAGTATTGCGAAGATTTTGACCGCATTTAGTGCATATTTTGGTGAAGCTGAAGGGGATAGCGTTCCTCCTATTCTTCCTTCGAATGCAAATGGGATCAATCCGAATAGCCACGTCCCAGGTGTTGTATTGCTCCTTTTTGCTGATATGCAATGGAAATTTGACCAGTCGAAGAACTTTGTTCCTAAGGATGCGGCTGGAGACTATGACTTTGCTGCAGCTTATGGGATCGAAAATAAAGATGGATCGATTACAGGGAGTTCTTTTGGTCTAGCTAACTCATCGATTGCAGCAGCAAATAGCTTTTGGGTTCAATTACAGGCTTATGTGCCTGGATTAAATGGGCAGGGGGGGTACTTAGGTGCCGATCTTTATTCAGCTGCAAATGAGGCGATTAACCGCCCAAGTAGCCATAACTCTCGGGATTATTTTGAGACAGTAGATCTCCCGTTTGTCGCTCTGACCTATGCTCAGGCAAAAGTGAGTGGCCCTTCTGCAACAGGTGGTATCTTGGGACTTCTTTGTGACAGTACAGGGACAGCCCAGCAGGAAGCAGATAAAGAGGGGCAGGATCAGATTACAGCTCTTCAAACTTTAGGCCAGACAATGGCAACCCAGGTGCAAACGGCAACCTCTATCGCGAGTAATGAAGCTTTATCGGAAGCTCAGATGGTAGCCGGACAAACACCTGCATAATAAATACGTAATAAAAAGGATAAGCTTATGTCAGCAGCAGTAAATACATTTAACTCAGGTTCTAGTCAATCGATAGAACTTGCTACATTACAGGTTATCAATGAGGAATTGAGAGAGGAGCTTTCTGCCCCTGTAGAAGGGAAAAAGAAAGGGGTTTCTTCCTCTGGTAAAGGGGGGAACCAAACCTCTTTTGGAATGAATGTTGATCCGCAAAACTTGACTGCCGCGGGAATGCTTGGGGGGATTGCAAAGACCTTTTTGGCATCTACACCTCAGGGGAGATTTAATCTTCTCAAACAACTCGGGATGCCTGTAGAGGAGCTCAATAAGGCTCTTGGTCAGCCGGAAGATTCGACACAGGAGATGGATTCTCCTGAAATTTCGAACTACTTCCTTGAAATTGCTAGTGCGATGACAGCTTCTAATAATGGGAATAATGCTTCGATTACAGCGATGCTTCAGCAGATTGCCTCTCAGCAGCAGTCTTTGAATACAGTGAGTGATGGTCTTGAAACTCAGGCACAAACGGCGAATGCTGATTTAAAAGAAGCTTATAAGTCGGCTCATTCTCATAAAAGTGCGTGGGGCTCATTTAAGGATTTCTTTACTGACCACTGGAAGATGATTGTGATTACGGTTGCAGTGGCTCTTGTTTGTGCTGTTGTTCCTGTAGCCTGTGGAGCATTAGTTGGTGTTGGAGCTGCTGCTGAGGCAGCAGATGCCGCAGCAACAGCCGCTACAGTAGCTGAAGCTTCTGCTGATGGAGCAGAGTCTGCTTGTGCAGGATTAGAGACAATGAGTGGTCAGGTAACTACTCCAACTTTAGATGCAGCCCAAACGGGAACTAAAGTGGCCCAGCAGGCAGCAAAAATTGCTACAGAAGCTGCAAATAATGCTAAGACATGTGCAAGTGCTGATGATGTAGATGGGGCGGAGGCATGGAATAAGTGTGCGCAAGATGCAAAACAAGTAGCTCAACAGGCAAGAAATGCAGTAGAGGAATTAGCAAGTACATCAAGTTCAAACGATGTAGAGCAAACTCTTGCAACTGAAGGGGGAAGAATCAAACAACTTGAAACCACCCTTAAAACATTGAAAGAATCAGTCAATGTTCAAAGAACAGCTGATGAGGCTACAGAAGCTTCAGAGAAGAACTTAGGGAAATGGGCTAAGTTTAAAAATAGCCTTGTCAGGGGAAGTCGCCGTATGAATATTGCCCGCAGTAATTCTGCGACGCCAGTGAGAACGACAGCTGGACAGCTTGTCAATAAAGGGCTTGGTGTGGGGTTGATTCCTCTTGGGATTACAGTGGCTCAAGCAGCTTCTCCATCGAATGCAAATTCGGAGGTTTTATCTGCACAGCTCCAGGCGATTAACTCGAACACCCAGGTTTTAACGAATCAGTCGCAGATTATTAACTTAAATATTAACACAGACCAAACACAGATCAATAACTACAACGAAAGGGTGCAGGCAGACTCTCAGATGGTACAGTCCATCTTATCTCTCCTGTCTCAAACCCTCAAAGTGGTCTTAAACTAAGGAGAAAATGGGTATGTCAGCGATTACATCAACAGAACAAACCGTGGTCAATGCAGAAAATGCGATGACCGACTTGCAGCTTAGCACGTTGCAAACAGGGTCCCATTTTTTAACCATTAACCAGGTTGTTCAAGATAACTTGCAGCAAGAGGCTAACTCTTATGTGGATAAAACGACCTCACATGGGTTTGAAAAATCTGTGCATGGGACCTTTCTTGATGGAGGAGGAGTAGTTGCTTTTCTTCCTATCATGTTAGGAGTAACTGCAACATTGGCTCCGGAGGAGTGGGCTGCCTTTGCGAAACCCCTTCAGGGTGCCACTCAACTAGGGGCAGGAAATGCAATGATGACAGAAGTTATAGGATCATCGTTTGAAGCCCATTATGAAACAGTTGCAGCAAATATGAACTATAAAACGACTGTCGATACCAATGCGATGAAGCAGTTAACAGAAACAGGGGGGGATTTTGGCGATGAAAGTAATACCCTCTCTCAAACAGAGCAGGCAATAGCCGCAGCTCTTGCAGCAGAAATTACAAATAAAGCGATGGCTGAGAGATCAACCACCATATACGGAGGATAAATGTATGTCAGGACCTAACCAACCAAATTCAGGATTAAGTAGTAGTGCACAGGCCCTTATTGATGCAGATCCAACTCAAATGAGTGGAGTAGCGGGGATTGCAGCAGCAGAATCAGCTAAGCTCATGGCGGCTCTTGAATTGTTAAACGGTAAGTTTAAACAAGATGAGATGCAGCTTCTCAATGTGGCTAATCAGGCATCAATGAACCAAGCGAGTAACGAGTACTCGCAGGGGATGTCTCTTGCAATAGGAGCGGGGATGTCAGCAGCAGTGAGTGGTTTAACTCTCGGGGTTGCAGCTTATGACGGACTTCATGACCCTGCTACCAAAGAACTTGAGAAAAACCTCAAGACAGAAGACGATAAACTTGCTGAAAATGAGAGAGAGATGAAGTCTCTACAAAATCCTCAGGCTACAACTGTACAACCTGGTGAAAGTCAGGAGGCAGCAGCTCAAAGACTCACTCAGAGACAGGATTTAAAAGATAATCTTCGCACAAAAAGGGAAGAGCTTCATAGAAATAGGGACACTGTTGAGCGTGAAGGTAAATCTAAAGTCAAGAAACAGCAAGACTTTCGTGATGCACGTCGTGCAGCGCTTCAAGCAACGCCTCAGTCTGTACAAATGATGGCTCAGGCACGTAGTCAGGGAGAGGCAGCCCAGGCGACAAGAAATAGAGCGTTGAATCAGCTCGCTAGTTCTTCTGCACAAGATCTTGACCAAGCTCGTAAAGATCTCGGTCAGACAGGGATTAACTTGGCTCAAATCAACTTCTTTGCTGCAGCTGTTGCTGCATCAAGGGCTTAAGGGAGGATGTTGAATATGTCTATTAATACGATTTCGTTTACGCCGTCTCAACAAAGGGCGGAAGAGCTTCCTGTAGTGGATCCTAAATCTACAGCAGCTCTTCAAATGAGTCCTTATCTTGCCCTTGTTATGGCATTTGTTGCCTCTGCTAATGCAGAGGAACAAGTCCAAAGCCAGGCGGGAAACTCGCTTAAAGTGCAAGAGGAGAGAGCTGTTGAAGTAGAAGACGCGCAAACCGCTATGGAAGATCAGGCTGGAGGGGCAAATCCTACTCTCACACAGCTTCAAGAGAGTGCTTATATGCAGTCTGTTAACTCACAAAGCCAGGTGCTAAGTGCTAAGACGACAGCAATTAATATGAGTGTTCAGGAAATTGTGCAAAATGGAATCACGAACTCTTCTGCCAGGGAAGAGGCGGCTCTTCAGGCAGGATCTGGGGTGATCCGTGTCTTGCAAAATCTGACACGTGGAATGCATTAATTAAATAAAAAGGAGTTAATAATATGGTACAACCTACAGGGGGAGCCCCAATTTCTCATACACAAGAGACGATTGCCGATCTTGGCTTTGAGAAGGTCGAACATGACACCTTTCAAGCAGGACGGGGTGAGTATCATCACTTTAAGGTGAGTTTTGGGCAGGGTAAAGACATTGACCTCATTATGCCTCCTGGTCATAAGATGGAATCGATGCTTCAGCTTATTCATACGCTTGGAAAACAGACACAACATCTTACACCAGAACAATTTAAGAAATTTAAAGAGGATCGAAGTATTGAGCAGATTCGATTTGGCGTAGATGATAAGGGAGATGGTTCTTTTGAGATGAGGCTTTACAAGGCAAGTCTTAATAATAAGGATCTCTTTTTCCTTTTTCCTAATCAAAAAGATTTGATCAAACTCTCTAAAGAGGATCAGGAAGGGATCAAGCGGTATGCAGAGGGATTAGAAGCGAGAAACGCACCTCCTCTCGGGGCAGCGCCCAATCAGGCTGGGCAGGGGTCAGGAAGTGATACCCAGTTTCGGATCAATGCAGTCAGCCCCACGAATTAGAAGTTAAGAGGGGTTTTCAACGAGGGTCTCGGTGAGCTCGGTGCTCTCGGTGGTGAATTTTCAAAAGATAGGGAAAGGAACTGCTGTCATTGCAGAAAGAGGGTTAGTTTGTGCTGCCCATCCATAAATGTGAAAAAGATAACCACCGAGAGCACCGAGCTCACCGAGACTCTTATTTTTTCCTCATAATTACGTTTATTTGAATTAATAATATCAAAAATATCATTATATAATTTAAGATGAATTATATAAGGAGATAGGTATTTGTGAGTCAGGCAAATCGTAATTCTCTACAGGATGGCCCTCTCGCGGGGGTGCCCTCTCTTCCCCCTTTTGATCCTAATTCTAAGCCCACCATTCAAAAAGGGTTCGGGATGGGAGATGTGGATGTAGAGGTCATGGATATGATCAAAAGTGCCATGTCTTCTAATGTACAGGATACAAACTACGCTTATATGGTCATTATCCTTTTCATTGCACTTGGGTTAACGCCCCTACAAATGGGGATTGGGGATCTCGGCAGCAATATCAATGCCAACTCTCAGTTTCAAGAGCTCATGACCCAGTTTCAATCGATCTTTACCTACCTTGAAGCAAGTCCTTCTACGGCAGGGATCCCCCCGGGAACCCCCGCAGGCATGCCGCCAGGATGGGATACCTCCACAGTGGGCGCTGATAAAATACAGCAGTTGCTTAGTGGATTTGGGAGTTTTTTTTATGGAATGGGTCTTGGAGGAGGAGAAGGAGGAGGGAATGCCCCCACTTGGGGTGACCTCTACCTTACCGTAAGAGAGTCAGACGGTAGCTTTCAGAAAGTGTATATTACGCAGAATTCAAATTTAATGAATTTTGTTGAAAAGTTTGCCTCTTATTTTGCAGTTCCTGTCGGAGGATGCTCATTTCCTGGAATCCTCGGCAGTTCTAATACGATTACTCCTTCTTTTACGGTGCCGGGAATTTGCTTGCTTTTACTGAAAGATCTTCAATTTAAACTAGATCAGTCAAAAACTTTTCTAACCTCAGATTGTTCAAATGTGGGTGAAATTTATGGGGTTGCCGATAGCAGTGGTAACTATAATATTTCTGCATTTGGTACAGTCAATTCCTCTATTGCAGGAGCAAATGATTTTTGGACACAGCTGCAAGCCTCCCCTATCGACTATCAGGGGAATTTTTGTGATTACAACAACCTTTTACATCTGTACCCAACACAAGGGATTCCCTTTGCTTACATGTTATTTGATATGTGTCAATATTGGGGCTCACCTAGTTCATGTTATCAAGATTTTGTGACCGTTCTTGGAACAATGGCTACAACGTATTGGGTGTCTCAGAATCCAAACGATCCAGCTACCAACTTGCCATGGTCAAAATCTGCTGGAGCAAAAGGCTCCCTTGTCGATACCTTGGATAGCAGCGCGGGGAATGCACAGAGCTCTGCAGATAAAGACAACCAAAATCAGATGACGCAGCTACAAGCTCAATCGCAAGAGATCACGAGCGAGGTACAAACAGGGCAGTCAATCCAAAGTACGGAAGCCAAATCGGAAGCTGCTATCATTCAGAACCAGAAGGCTAGCTAGCCTGCTTTTCTCTTCGCTTAATCTCTGCAGGAGATTTCCCTCGAGAATGATAAAAGTTATTTATTTACGGTCTCTTAAGTCCAAAACCGATTTCCCTAGTTGTTTGCGTGTAATTAAGTTTATTTGAATTAATAATATCAAAAATATCCTTATATAATTTAAGATGAATTATATAAGGATATAGGTATTTATGAGTCAGGCAAATCGTAATTCTCTACAGGATGGCCCTCTCGCAGGATTGCCCTCTCTTCCTTCTTTTGATCCTAATTCTAAGCCCACCATTCAAAAAGGGTTCGGAATGGGAGATGTGGATGTGGAGGTCATGGATATGATCAAAAGTGCCATGTCTTCTAATGTGCAGGATACAAACTACGCTTATATGGTCATTGTCCTTTTCATCGCACTTGGGTTAACGCCTCTGCAAATGGGGATTGGGGATCTTGGCAGCAATATCAACGCAAACTCCCAGTTTCAAGAGCTCATGACCCAGTTTCAATCGATCTTTACCTATCTTGAAGCAAGTCCCTCGATGACGGGAGCTCCTGCTGGAGGTCCTGCGATTATGCCAAGCGGCTGGCAAAATACAGCCGTTGGCGCTGCAAAAATAGAGCAGCTTCTCAACGGTTTTGGCAGTTTTTTTTATGGTATTAATATTGGAGGAGGGGGGGATCCTTCACTCCCTACATGGAACGATCTCTTTTTTACCATAAGATTATCTGATGGGTCATATCAAAAAATCCCTCTTGTGAATGCAGGAGTATTTAATTCCAATATCATGGGTCTCATGAATGCTTTTGCAGGGTATTTTTCTCTTCCCCAAACTTGGCATCAGAACACAATTCCCGGAGGTCCTGGGAATCCCCCGCTCGATCCCACCACCAAGGTCCCAGGTCTCTACCTACTTTTATTCAAAGACATTCAACTCAAGTTAGATCAGTCGAAAAGTTTTGTGAGTCCAGATCTTTCGAATCTGGGAGAAATTTATGGAGTCGCAGATGCAAGTGGGCATTATGATCCAGCTTCATTTGGAACTGTCAACTCTTCGATTGCTGGAGCGAATGATTTTTGGGTCCAATTACAGACTTGCCCTGTATTTTTTAATGGAAATCAGATTCCTTTCAATGATAGCAATGGGGCTCAATATCCAGAATTGGGATCTATGCTGTATCAAACCCTGACGAACAATAATGGAATGCCCAGTAATTTTAATGAGCAGCAACTCGTGATAGCCCTTGCTGGGATGGCTCAGACGTATTGGGTGTCTCAGAATCCAAATGACCCAACAACCAACTTGCCATGGGTGGGATCTGCGGGAGCAAAAGGCTCCCTTGTCGACACCTTGGATAGCAGCGCGGGGAATGCTCAGAGCTCTGCGGATAAAGATAACCAAAATCAGATGACGCAGCTACAAGCTCAATCGCAAGAGATTACGAGCGAGGTGCAAACAGGGCAGTCAATCCAAAGTACCGAAGCCAAATCGGAAGCTGCTATCATTCAGAACCAGAAGGCTAGCTAGCCTGCTTTTCTCTCCGTTTGATTTCGGCGGGAGCTTTGTCTGTAACGCAGTTTTTATGGATGATCACCTCGGCGACGGTTGGGTCAGAAGGGATCTCATACATAAGGTCTACAAGGAGGTACTCCACGATCATTCGGAGGGCTCTCGCTCCTGTTTCTGATTCCTTGGCTTTTTTCGCAATTTCAAAGAGAGCTTCTTCAGTAAAAGAGAGTTCTACCCCATCTTCTCTGAAAAGTTGAATGTAATGCTTGGTGATGGCATTTTTTGGCTTGGTTAGGATGTTGACAAGGTCTTCAAGAGAGAGTTCGTTGCAGTTAGCTATGCTGTTAAAACGGCCTACAAACTCAGGAATCAGTCCAAATTGAACGAGATCCTCTGATTCCACTTTAGAAAGAAGGTAGCTTGTCTCTTGAGAGTCAAACTGGGTTTTATGCGATGTGCCAAACCCGATGACCCCTTTGCCAAGACGGCGGGAAATAATTTTGTCGAGATGAACAAAGGCTCCACTGACGATAAAGAGAATGTTTTGAGTATTGACCTTGATGTAGTCTTGATTGGGGTGTTTGCGCCCTCCTTTAGGAGGAACGTTTGCAATGGTTCCTTCAACAATTTTAAGAAGAGCCTGCTGTACCCCTTCTCCAGAGACGTCTCGAGTGATGGAAACGTTGCCAGAGGTTTTGCGGAGCTTATCAATTTCATCGATATAGATGATCCCTTGTTCGGCTCTTGCGATGTCGTAATCGGCATTTTGCACAAGGCGTAGGATGATGTTTTCTACGTCTTCTCCAACGTATCCCGCTTCTGTTAAAGTGGTTGCATCGGCAATTGCAAAAGGGACGTCGAGGATTTGAGCTAGGGTTCGAGCAATAAGGGTTTTCCCTGAGCCAGTGGGCCCAAGGAGAAGGACGTTACTCTTGCTATAGTCAAAGTCTCCTTCTTCTCCTGCGAGGTGACGGATTCGTTTATAATGGTTATAGACGGCGACAGAGATCGTTTTTTTTGCGGTGTCTTGTCCAATGATGTACTCGTCGAGATGGTCTTTGATCTGTTTAGGTTTGAAAACCTTAAGTTCTTGTTTCTTAATTGTTTTCTTGTCGACGATATCCATGCAGAGGCGGATACATTTATCACAGATATAGGCGCTTGGGCCAGAGATGAGTTTATCGACAGATTCTTCAGTTCGGCCGCAAAATGAGCAGGTAGCCCCTTCATGTTTTTTCATCTGTCTCTAGTCCTCTTTTTTCTTGTGTTCTGTTGGGGTGACGATCTTATCGATGAGCCCATAGTTAAGAGCTTCCTGTGGATTCATATAGAAATCTCTTTCAGAGTCTCTGAGGATTGTCGCGAGATCTTTCCCTGTATGATTTGCCATGATCTGGGCTAAGATTTGTTTTAACTTCAAGATTTCTTGAGCTTGGATATGAATATCTGCAGATGTTCCTCCGACCCCTCCCATGGGTTGGTGAATCATGATTCGGCTATGAGGCAGTGCATGTCTTTTCCCTTTGGTTCCTGCAGAGAGGAGAAGGGCTGCCATGGAAGCTGCTTGGCCAATACAGTAGGTGTTGATATCTACACCGAGGAATAGCATGGTGTCATAGATAGCAAGACCTGCTGAGACGAGGCCTCCAGGAGAGTTGATATAAATACTGATATCTTTTTTAGAATCTTCTGCTCTCAAGAAGATGAGCTGGGCAATGACGCTATTTGCCACATGGTCATCGATTTGGGTGCCGATCATGACGATGCGGTCTTTGAGAAGACGAGAGTAGATATCCATGGAACGTTCGCCACGGCCTGTGTCTTCTACGACATAGGGAGTAAGGTACATTCGGGGTTGATTAGACATAGACACCTTGGGTTTTTTTAGAGAAACCTTAGTCGACCTATTATTTTTTCGCCAGGGTTTTCTCGATCAGGAAATCTTGCGCTGTACGCAACATTAGGCGAGATAGAGCGGTTGCCTTCTGTTCGTTAGAGCGGGATTGCTGCGAAGCGTCAAAAAGGACATCAAGAGATTTGAGGTCATTTTCAGCAACTTCGAGGTTGTTTTTATCAATTACAGCCCGGCATAAATAAAAGAGTCGGATTGCTCTTGCAGAATAGGTTTGGAGATTAGCAACTTCTTGCTTTTGTTCTTCTGGAGTCATGTTGCGCAAGCTTTCTTGAAATGAGGGATCCTCGAGAAGTTGTCTAATTCTGAATTCAGTTTCTTTCCGAATCAGCGACTGAGGGAGATCAAAAGGGTGAGTCGTGATGAGCGATTCGGAGATTTTTTCTCTCAGATTAGACTGATATTTTTCTTGGGCTTGTTTGACGAGCATTTCGGTCAGTCGTTTTCTAAATTCTTCAACGGTGTCTGCTCCCATTTTTTTTGTGAGAGTCTCATCCAAAGGAGCTTTTTCGAGAGTTTGAAGGTTCGTTAGGGTGAGTTTAACTTTTTTCGGGGGAGATTCAGCTTTTACTTCTTCAGTAGCATCTTCATCAGGAGTGCTAATGGCTTCTTTCGATTCGTCTACATGCATTCCTATGACAGTATCGCGCATCCACTTAGCCATTCTCTCTGGGGCGACTTTAAAGCGTACATTAGAGATAGCTTCTACGGGAGGTTCTACATCAATAATATCGACAGTTACGGTAGCGTAATCATCTGCCTGAACAGGGCGGTCTTTAACAGAAGCCCAGGTTCCAAAATACTCACGCATATCTTCAATCCGTTCATCGACCTGTTTGTCTTCGACTTTTTCTTCCTCAATTTCAGGAAGGGAGAGTTTGGCAAGGTCAATCTCAGGGATGACGGGCTCTGTTTCAAAAGAAAATTTTAAAATAGCTCCCTCTTCAAGAGATACTTTTTCTGCTTCGAATCCGACTCGAGTCTCTGCTAGAACGGGGATTTTGACGAGTTGTTCAGCTTCTTTAAAAGCGGCGTCTGCGAGCTCTTTGTGCCATTTTTCTGTCAATTGAGATGGGTATTTTTTGATAATCAGCGATTCTGGAGCCTTTCCTTTTCGGAAACCAGGAACGGAGACGTCCTTAGATAGGGATTTGATCGCCGCGCGATGGGCTGTTTTCACAAAATCGGGTTTCACTTTAACGAGAAAGTGAGTGATGCAATGTTCTTTGTGTTCAATCTCAAGATCTAAATGTTCTGTTTGATGTTGGGCAGTCATGAATTCCTCGCTGAAATAAAAAAAAGCGGGTGATGAGGCTCGAACTCACGACCCTCACGTTGGCAACGTGATGCTCTACCACTGAGCTACACCCGCATCGTAACTGTATGGTAGTTTATGGATCGAAGAGATTTTTATCAAGTTTTAAGAGTCGAAAATAGCGATGAAAAAATTTCTTTATAATCAGTTCACGAAGATTTTTGCTTGCATGAGGCGCAAAAACATTGTAAAAGCTAAGATCAAATTGATAAATAGAATTTCACAAGAGTCGGAGAATGCTAAATATTCGCAAGCTCAGGCAGGATTTTGCATCTGCCATATTAAAGGAAGGAAAAACCCTTTTTGATGAAGGGAAGGTGATTTCTGCAAAAATTTTGCACCTCGATACCGGCTCCCTGCGCATTACAGCTCAGGTGCTTGGGCAGTATAAAAATGCGTATGCCTGTGAAGTGGAAATTGATAGACAAGAGTGTGAGGTCATTGATTCAGATTGTGACTGTCCTTATCATTACGATTGCCAGCATCTAGCCGCTTTGTTTCATTATTTAGAAGCCCATATTGATCACATTTTGGTGAATTTTTCTAAAGAAGCCGACCTCAACATCCAGGAAAAAGAAATTTTAGCTGTGGTGAAAGAGGCAGAAACCAAAGAAGAACTGAGGAAAGATGAGAAGCATCAGAAAGAAATCTTAGATGAGTATATTAATGCCTCTAAGATTTTGTCTGGCTCTCCCTTTTTCCTTCCAGCAGAAAAAAGAGTTCCAGACCTTGCTGAAATCGCGATTATGTTCTCTCTTGGGAAAGGGAAAAGAAAAGGGGTAGAATTTCAACTTGCTATGAGATTGCCTTCTCGTTCAAAGCCGCTGCATATTCCCCATGTCAGAGAATGTTTAGAGGCTCTTTTACATGAAGAAATTTTAGTTGTAGGTGGGAAAGAGTACTTTTTTACCATTGAATCTTTCAAAGAAGAGCATCGGTATCTTGTTCAAGAGGTGATCGATCATGCCCACACGGAACAGAGAGAAAAAATAGGGATTCTCGATGAGAAAATTTTTGGGATGCTTCTTGCGAAGGGACTAGAGATGGCGTCTAGGCATGTCGTGATCGATGGAGAGGAGCTTCCTACTCTTCCATGTCTTTATGAAGAATCTATGGATAAACCGCTCCATTTTTCCACATCTGTAGCTGCGATTAAGATGAAAATGGAAGCAATTGAATATCCTTCGCCAAAAATTTTACTCAATCCGACGATCGCGCTATCGAATCAAGACTTGTCTCTTGAAGATGCTCAGTTTTTTGAATGTGCAAAGCCGGGGGTATTATTTGATCATGTCTATTACCGTTTTGCAGAAGGGGTTACCCGTCTTCATTTGCGCAGTCTTTCTCTTATTCGGAGTATGACGATTCCTGAACCTTTATTTGGATCCTTTGTAGAAAATGCCCTTCCAGAGCTCATGAATTTTGCTCAGCTTGAAAATGTGGAAGCGATTGATGGATTTAGCACTCTTCCCTTTGTGGGTTCTATGCAAGGGGTGTGTGACCTTACTTTCTTAAATGGGGAGCTTGATGCCAAACTCGCTTTCATTTACGACGGAGTGAGGATTTCTTCGGCAGCAAGAGAGCTTACTTATGAACAGTTGAATTCTTTTGTGACTCCTGAAGGGGTGGTAGCAAGAAATCTTGTTGAAGAAAAACGGATTTTAGACGAGCTGTTTAGAGATTTTGTTTTTGATCCAGAAAATGAAGTGTATGTTGCAAAGACAGAGAAGAAAATTATTGAGTTTATGACCGATATTCTTCCCCGTTTTCAAGACAAGGTGAAGTTTAATTGCCCACAGAATCTTTTAGATCAATTTATTTATGATGATTCAGAGTTCAAATTGTCTTTAAAAGAGACAGAACGGATGGATCAGTATCAGATGAAAATTGAGGTGAAGGGGGCTTTAAAAGGGGTCACGACCGATCGCCTCTGGGATTGTCTTGTTTCTCGTCGTTCTTATGTTGAGGTATATCGAGGGGCAAAAATTCCTAAAATTTTAGTCCTTGATTTAGATAAAGTTGGAAAAATTGTGCAGCTTTTTGATGAGTTGGGGATTGAAAATCTCGATAATCACACAATTTTAAGGCCTCTTTGGAGTATTGCTAATATTGACGCAGATAATTTTAAAGAATTGCCTGTAAAGTTCAGCATGTCTCATCAATTGAGAGAGATTCGGAAGCAGATGCTTGGGGAAACTGTATTTGAGTTTGCTCCGGTGCCGAAGGAAGTTCAAGCAGACCTTCGCACTTATCAGCTCGATGGGGTCCATTGGTTAGAAAGATTGCGCAAGATGTTTTTGTCGGGAATTTTGGCTGATGATATGGGGCTTGGGAAAACGTTGCAGGCTATTACTGCGATTACACAGCATAGATCTCAGGGAGAGGCTCCTGCTCTTGTCGTTTGTCCCACCTCATTGCTCTATAACTGGAAGGCGGAGTGTGAAAGATTTAACCCCCTTTTGAAAACGTTGGTCATTGATGGGATGCCCCACTTACGGAAAGATCTCATTAAATCGGTGAAAAAGTACGATATTAT
The DNA here is from genome assembly GCA_018062315.1 of Simkaniaceae bacterium. Lineage (GTDB taxonomy): Bacteria > Chlamydiota > Chlamydiia > Chlamydiales > Simkaniaceae > JAGOSM01. The sequence continues at coordinate 15,139 of JAGOSM010000007.1, forward strand.
CATTACAAGTTATAGCTTATTACAAAAAGATGTGGAGTATTACCAGTCTGTTGTATTTTCTTATATGGTTCTCGATGAGGCTCAGCACATTAAAAACCGAGGGACTCGCAATGCGAAGTCGGTAAAAGTTGTGAAAGCTCAGCACAGGTTGATTCTATCGGGAACTCCGATAGAGAATTCTTTGGATGAACTATGGAGTCTTTTTGATTTCCTTATGCCGGGATTTTTGAGTTCTTATGATCGGTTTATTGAAAAATATGTGCGGGCTTCCGGAGAGGCCTATATCAATAACATCGAATATTTAAAGAAAAAGGTGGCCCCTTTTATTTTACGCAGGATGAAAAGCGATGTGCTGCATGATCTGCCTCCTGTGTCAGAGATTACGTACCGATGTCAATTGACAAAAGTTCAGCAGGAACTTTACCGCTCTTACGCCGCTTCAGCTCGAGATGAGCTTGTGAAATTGGTAGCAAGAGATGGATTTGATAAGGTGCAAATACACGTCCTCGCTACCTTGACAAGGTTGAAGCAGATTTGTTGTCATCCTGCCATTTTTGCTAAAGAAAAAGCAGAACCTGGCGACTCTGCAAAATATGATATGCTTCTTGATCTTTTGCAAAATCTAATTGAGGGGGGGCATAAAACGGTTGTCTTTTCTCAGTACACCCGGATGCTTCAGATTTTAAAGCATGATTTAGAGAAGTGGGGTGTTAAATTTACGTATCTCGACGGTTCATCTAAAAATCGCCTTGAGATTGTGAATCAATTTAATGATGATCCTCAGGTTCTTGTCTTTTTAGTTTCTTTAAAAGCTGGGGGGACGGGTTTAAACCTAGTAGGGGCAGATACGGTGATTCACTATGACATGTGGTGGAACCCTGCTGTTGAAAATCAGGCAACCGATCGGGTGCATCGTATTGGACAAAAACAAACAGTTTCTGTATACAAATTGATAACACTATCGACAATCGAGGAAAAAATTGTCGAAATGCAAAATCGGAAGAAGGGAATTGTTAAAAAGATTGTGAGCTGTGATGACGAGGCAATTACGAAATTAACTTGGGAAGATGTGCTAGAGCTGCTAGAACCGGTACAGGAAGGATAAGAGATGTCATTTGCGACTTTTAATTTATTGAAAAAGAAAATGACTGATAAGTGGTCAGCTGTTTCTGGTATTTTTGCAAGTCATATTGGGATTGACTTAGGGACAGCAAATACCCTTGTTTATGTCAGGGGAAAGGGAATTGTTCTTGCAGAGCCCTCTGTGGTTGCTGTGGATTCTCATACCAATCAAGTGCTTGCCGTAGGGCATAAAGCCAAGGCGATGCTTGGAAAGACACCAAGAAAGATCCACGCTGTGCGACCCATGAAAGATGGAGTTATTGCCGATTTTGAAATTGCAGAAGGGATGATTAAAGTTCTTCTCAAAAGAGTAACTCCGACACGTACTTTATTTAGACCTAAAATTTTGATTGCGGTCCCTTCAGGCATTACAGGGGTAGAAAAGCGAGCTGTGGAAGATTCTGCATTGCGGGCGGGAGCACAGGAAGTCATTTTGATCGAAGAGCCGATGGCAGCAGCGATTGGGGTAGATTTGCCGGTACATGAGCCTGCAGCAAATATGATCATTGATATTGGCGGTGGAACCACTGAGATTGCGATTATTTCGCTCGGTGGAATTGTGGAAGCGAGGTCTCTTCGTATTGCCGGGGATGAGTTTGATGAGTGCATTATCAACTATATGAGACGCACTTATAATCTCATGATTGGTCCGAGGACGGCAGAAGAAATCAAGATGACGATTGGATCAGCCTATCCTCTGGGCGATCACGAGCTTGAAATGGAAGTGAGAGGAAGAGACCAAGTGGCAGGGCTTCCCATTACGAAGAGAATTAATTCTGTTGAGATTAGAGAGTGTCTTGCGGAGCCATTTCAGCAAATTATTGAAAGTATTAAATTGATTTTAGAGGAGTGCCCTCCGGAGCTTGCTGCAGATTTAGTGGAGCGGGGAATGGTGCTTGCTGGAGGGGGAGCTTTGATGAAGGGGCTTGATAAGGCATTGATTAAAGCAACAGGATTACCGGTGATTGTCGCTCCAAACCCTTTACTTGCTGTGTGCTTAGGTACAGGTAAAGCACTGGAATACATTGAACAATTTAAGAAATCTAGAGTAGCTACTTGAGTCTATCATTAAATGCATGGGTGAAGGAGATGCAGGAGCTTTGCACTCCTGATCAAGTTTATCTTTGTGATGGTTCTGAAGAAGAGTATCAGTCCCTTATAGATGGACTGGTGTCGTCACATGTATTTATTCCTTTAAAACGGCCTGGAAGTTATCTCTGTCGTTCCGACCCTCGAGATGTTGCAAGGGTAGAAGATCGCACTTTTATTTGTTCTCTCTCTGAAGAAGATGCAGGGCCTACGAATCATTGGAGAGCTCCTCATGAAATGAAAGAGCATCTTCAATCTCTCTTTAAAGGATGCATGCAGGGGAGAACCATGTATGTGGTTCCATTTTGTATGGGACCGCTTGATTCGGAGCTGTCTCTTGTTGGGGTGCAGATCACCGATTCCCCTTATGTTGTTGTCAATATGAAGATCATGACCCGGATGGGACAAAAGGCGCTGGCTCTTTTAGAGAAAAGGGGCACTTTTGTGCCGTGTCTTCATTCTGTGGGAGTCCCTTTAAAGAAGGAAGATAGTGATAGTGCATGGCCTTGTAATCCCGAGGCAACCTGTATTGCCCATTTTCCAGAGACAAGGGAAATTTGGTCCTTTGGAAGTGGTTATGGGGGGAATGCTCTTCTTGGTAAAAAATGTTTAGCGCTGCGCATCGCCTCTGTGATTGCTCGAGATGAGGGGTGGTTTGCAGAGCACATGTTGATTATGGGGATTACCAGCCCGCAGGGAGAAAAAAAATATATTGCGGCAAGTTTCCCTAGTGCTTGTGGGAAAACCAATTTAGCGATGTTGACTCCCACCCTAAAGGGGTGGACGATAGAGTGTGTAGGAGATGACATTGCATGGATGCGTTTTGGGAAAGATGGGCAGCTTTATGCAATTAATCCCGAAGCGGGGTGTTTTGGGGTGGCCCCCGGGACCTCTTTGAATTCGAATCAACATGCGATAGAAATGATCACTCGGAATACCATTTTTACAAATGTGGCCCTTACTGATGAGGGAGATGTATGGTGGGAAGGGATGACAAAAGATATCCCTAGTCATCTTATTGACTGGAAGGGGAAAGACTGGTCTCCAAATAGTGAGACCCCGGCTGCTCATCCCAATGCTCGATTTACAGTACCCCTTGCCCAGTGTCCGATTGTAGATCCCGCTTATGAAGCACCTCTTGGGGTCCCCATTTCGGCGATTATTTTTGGGGGAAGAAGGGAGGACTCCATGCCTCTTATCTTAGAATCACTCAGTTGGCAGCACGGCACTTTTTTAGGTGCAGCTCTTTCCTCGGAGATGACTGCAGCAGCAGCAGGGGTTCTTGGTAAGGTAAGGCATGACCCTTTTGCGATGCTCCCTTTTTGTGGATATCACATGGGAGATTATTTTAAACATTGGTTAGATATGGGGAAAAAATCGACAAAGTTACCTCGAATTTTCCATGTTAATTGGTTTCGCAAAGGGGCTGATGGACAGTTTTTATGGCCAGGTTATGGAGAAAATAGTCGGGTCCTCAAGTGGGTTTTTGAGCGGGTTTCTTTAACAGCTGAGGCGGAAAAAACTCCAATTGGATATATGCCGACATCTCTTGATATGACAGGCTTAAAGGTTTCTTTCGAAGTCATGAAAGAGCTCCTTTCTTGTGATCGAGAGGGGTGGCTGCGAGAAGTGGAAAATTTGGAATCCTATTTTATCCAATTTGGGAATAGGCTTCCTCAGGGAATAACTGAAGAGCTCAAAAGCTTGCGCGAGCGACTCTCTTGCTGATGACCTGAATTTCGCTTTTCTACTCACCTTACGCGTCCACATCTCCCTTCCTTATGAAATGCTTAAAAATATAAAAAATTTTAAGAAGGGGATCTAATCAGAGTCTCGGTGAACTCGGTGCTCTCGGTGGTAAATTTTCAAAATATTGGGAAAGGGAATATGTTCATTGCAGAAGGATGGTTGGCATAGATTTTTCATCCATATATATGAAAAAGATAACCACCGAGAGCACCGAGCTCACCGAGACTCTGATTAGATCCGATGCTTCAATTATTTTACCTGTTCACCACGACCCTGCAAGATGAAAGATGACTGCAGAACCAAAATTTTCTGTCAAAAAAGTTGTGGGTAGCAGCATGTCTCTGCTTCTCTCGTTCATTTCTTAAAATTAGGGACCTAACGAGAGAGGCAGAGAAGCAGAGAGCCGTTATCTCGCTAGAGAGACAAGCTTCGCTGTAGAGAAAAAGAACGCAATTTCTTCTTTAGCGGTTTCTTTAGCATCAGATCCGTGAACTGCATTTGCATCGATAGATGCAGCGAAATCGGCGCGGATTGTCCCTTTCTCTGCTTTCTTCGGATCGGTATGCCCCATGAGGTCTCGATTTTTCATGACTGCATTGTCCCCTTGTAACACAATAGCAACCACAGGACCTGAAGTCATAAATGTGACAAGTTCACCGAAAAAGGGGCGCTCTTTATGCACAGCATAAAACGCTTCTGCTTGCTTTTTGGAAAGATGAGTCATTTTCATCCCCACAATTTTAAGCCCTGCTTTTTCAAAACGAGATAGGATTTCTCCAACATGGTTTTTTGCAACCGCATCGGGTTTGATAATTGATAATGTTTGTTCCATAGTATCTCCAAAAACTAAACTAGTAAATAATGTAAGTACATAAATGAGTTTTTTCATTGGTAACAGCTTAGCTTATCTGCGCAATTCCGACAATGAAAATAGATTGTTTTGAAATGGATCTAGAGGTAGATTATTTATCTATGGTAAGAGTAGAGCCTGCCAATGACTGCCCTATTTGTTTGGATACATTGATTCCTGCAGAGGGGGCAGTTCCTGAAATCACAATAACCCCTTGTTTCCATCAATTTCATGAGCCCTGTCTTAGAAGATGGGTGGTAATTAATGCAACATGCCCTGTTTGCCGAGTTAATATTGGAGACGCTTTTCCAATGACATGGGGTGAAATGGTTAACCATGTTCAGGAATGGGCAAGGGGGGTGTTTCGTGAAGTGTGGGAAGATATGCAAAATGATCAGCCCCTCATAGAAATTTTTAGATTGATTCATGTATTTAGGATGATTGCGTGATGCAAATTCTGGTGGTTAAGCTTCGAGAACTGGGAGATGTTCTTCTTTCTGGGCCTGTATTTTATGCATTAAGACGCCACTACGCTGAGGCGAAGATTGATGGGTGTATTTATCGAGAAGCTTCTCCTTTATTAGAGGGACATCTGGGAGTGGATGAACTCCTTTTAGTTGAAAGAAAGAGGGGAATTTCGGATGAGATTGCTTTTTTGCGTAAAGTAAGAAGGAGGGGTTATGACATGGTCATTAACCTGACAGAAGGGGATCGGGGTGCCATTATTGCTTTAGTCTCTGGAGCTAAAACGAGGATCGGGTGGGACCCACAAGGACAGGGATTCTTAGGTAAAAAGAAAATTTACACTCATTTGATTCGGCATACCCCACAGCCGCGACATCGGGTAGAAAAAGATTTAGATGCAGTGAGGGTTTTGGGAATCGATCCTTTAGAGGAAGATCGAGAGTTGTTTTTTAAGACTCCTGACGAAATTCTTGTACAAGGGGAGTATCTTGTAGTTCACCCTCTTTCTCGGTGTCCCTATAAATGTATTAATCCAGGGGTTTGGAAAGAGGTGATTCAAACTTTAATTCAAAGGGGAGAAAAAGTAGTTGTCACAGGAGCTCCTCATGAAAAGGGTTTGATGGACGAAATGCTTGTAGGGAATGAAGTGAATCTCGTGGGAAAACTTACCCTTTCTGCATTAGGGGGGGTGATTAAGAGATCAAAGCTTCTCTTAACAGTGGACTCAATGCCGATGCACCTTGCCTCAGCAGTCAAAACTCCTGTCATTGCCGTTTTTGGACCTTCATCTGAGGTCAATTGGGGTCCGTGGCGCCATCCCCAGGGGCGGATCGTTTCTCTTCCCTATCCCTGTAGACCCTGCTATCAAGCGGGATGCGGGGGATCAGGGCTCAGTGATTGTTTGCTCCGTATCCAGGCTAAACATATTCTTGATATGATTCTTACAGGGTAAACCCTTCACCAAAATAACTTGTTCTCGCTTCTTTTTCAGCAAGGAGCTCTTCTATAGTGCCGCTATGACTGACGTGCCCCCCCTGAATGAGATAAGCTCTATCTACAACAGAGGAGAGTTCCCTTGCGTTATGATCTGTAATCAGCACACTGATACCCAAAGATTTGAGGTGTTTAATCATCTCTTTAACGTCGGCAACGGTGATGGGGTCAATATTGGCAAAGGGTTCATCTAAAAGGAGAAGAGTGGGGTTTGTAACAAGGGCTCTTGTAATTTCTAGGCGGCGCCGTTCTCCTCCGGATAAGGTGCATGCTTTTTTCCCTCTGAGGGGGGTAAGGTGGAGCTCTTGAAGCAGAGCCTCAAGACGCTCTAGTTGCTCTTTTTTAGGAAGGGGAAGTGTTTCTAGAATGCAGAGAATGTTGTCTTCGACAGAAAGATTTCTAAAAATAGAGGGCTCTTGCGCAAGATATCCCATACCCATTTGAGCTCTTTGATGGATGGGCAGCTCAGTGATATTTTGATTTTTAAAATAGACATCCCCTTTGTCCGGGCGAATAAGTCCCATGGTCATATAAAAAGCGGTCGTTTTTCCAGCCCCATTGGGGCCAAGGAGCCCTACAATTTCTCCTGGATAAATATGGAAGCTGAGATCGTTTAATACTTTCTTAGCGCTATAAGATTTGGTGAGATGTTCAGCTTTTAGTAGAGTTTTCATTCAATTTTAATATCTGCTTGAAATTTTTCTGCTTTAAAATCAGGTTTTTTTTCCATGACAAGGGTGACTTCTTCAGCTATCCCCTGTAAAAAAGCTTTTTCAGGATCGAAATGAGAGGGGAGTTTGTTTCCAGGTTCTTTGTAAAAATGGAGCAGCACAGAGTTTGCTCGAAAGGTATGAGTTTTATAATTGTACACCCCTTTTTCAGAAGAAAATGTGCGGAGTTCTTGAGTCTCTTTATCGCATTTTGTTTGAAAAACCCCTTCTACATCTTCCATTTCCTCAACAAAGAGGGAGGAATTAAGGCGGGATTTCGAACAGGAAATACGAGAGTGGAGCTGCTTTCCATTTTGATAAAGATAGAGGTCTTTACGGACATTAAAACGTCGCTCTTCGGTAGAGGTCATGGGTAGTGGCAAGGGAGATGAAGGGCTTTTTCCAAAAAAAAGAATTCCTCCTGATAAGATGAAAATAAAGGTGAGAACACTTAAGGAAAAATTATGCCATTTTTTTAATGCATTCATAAAGGGCTTCTAGCTGAGGGAAAAGAACTTCAAGTTCATCCAGTGGAAGCATGGAGGCTGCATCGCTCTTGGCGTTTTGTGGGGTGGGGTGGGTTTCAATAAAAATAAGGTCTGCTCCCGCAGCGACGGCTGCTTTTGCAAGGCAAGGAATAAATTCTCGTTGTCCTCCCGAACGATCCCCCTGTCCTCCAGGCAGTTGAATGCTATGAGAGGCATCAAAACAGACAGGATATCCCATCTTTTTCATGATGGGGATGGAGCGCATATCGGTGACAAGGTTATTATACCCAAAAGAGGAGCCCCTTTCGGTAAGGATAATTTGATGGTTCCCTGTTGAGGTCACTTTATCGATAGCGTGTTGAATATCCCATGGGGCAAGGAACTGCCCTTTTTTAATATTTACAATAGCGCCTGTTTTTCCTGCTGCAATCAGGAGATCTGTTTGTCTACATAAAAAGGCCGGGATCTGAATAATATCACAGATCTCACCCGCAGCTTCTGCTTCAGCAGGGGAATGGACATCGGTTAAAATGGGGATTTTAAGCTCTTGTTTTACCTTTTCAAGGATAGCAAGCCCTTTTTTGAGTCCTGGGCCCCGATACGCATTAACTGAAGAGCGGTTCGCTTTGTCATAGCTCGACTTGTAAATGAGATGGGGAGTTAAAGCTTTAAGGCGGCGCGCGACCTCAAGAGCAAGTTCCTCACTTTCAATGACACAAGGACCGGCAATCAAGGTAAGGTGCTTAAATGGAAACATAGAGAAAATGATACTTGATAATCTACTGAAAGTCTATTATAATATTCCGTCATGGACTGATAGCTCAGTGGATAGAGCACCCGCCTTCTAAGCGGGTGGTCGTAGGTTCGAGTCCTACTCAGTCCGTTATGGTAAAGATGCTTGGCGATTATGAGGTTGTTAGATATCGATTTGATGACCTTGATGGGGTATTCACTCGTTTTAAAGAGCCTTCTTTTCAAGAGAGAAACGCCCATTATAAGTACGATGTGATAAGTCGGGTTCTTTTAGAACTTATTGAAAAAGCTCCTAACGGTTTTCTTTTAGGGGCAGTTATTGAATTCATCGATCGGATTAGGATCGAATCTATTTTATCTGATTACACCTTTCTCGCGTTTGAATTATGGCTCAATCAGTTTTCCCTTCTTTCGGATGAAGACAATCGGAAAATTCGAGGGAAGATTGTAGGAAGATATCTCCCTAGAGATGCATATCAACCTCTTTTCCCGATCGGAATGGGAAAACAATATGGGGGGACTCATTTTGTTGCAGCGCATACTTCCCCAGATCTTGATACGACAGTTGCCTCTTTTTGGGGGTATCTCGATGCTTTTGCTGCACGGGTGACAAAAGATCTTCATATTTGGAATGTGCCCGGAGGACTCCCCAAAGGGGTTGTAGAAGTGGAAATGTTATTCCCCAAGCTCTTTGGAGAGGGGATTTCTGAATATTTTGCAAAAACAAGATCAGCACTTACTGTTACCTGTCTTGATCTTTTGACTCAAGAAGGGGTGGTCAGAAAGCATCCTTACGATCCCTCTCTCAGTTTTGATCACGATAGACAGAATTCTGCCGTCGTCCTTGTAGATGATGAGGGGTATTATTTAGGCGATTGGCGCAGCATGGATGTGGAAGGGGTTCGCCATGTGATGATGTTATTTAATAACTCTCTCAGTTCTTTCGAAGGGTATTTTCATAAAACACTGATTGCTTTATTTGCTAAAGGGGCTTTAACTCCCTCTTCGGTGTCTCTCTTTAGAGAATCGATTCTTCAATTAAAAGTAAAAGATTGGTCCAAAGAAAGAATGTTAACTCTTAGGGAAGGGCGTTATCTAGAAGCTTATCTCACCCGGGTTCTCCATGTTAAAAAAGGAGTCGAGAGTACATTTGCAGAATGGATAAAAGATCTTTCTGAAATTGCCGATTTTTCTTTATTTACTGCGATGTTGGCTCAGTTAGAGACAATCGTTCCCGAGTCCTCTCCTATGATTTTTACTTTTTTAGTTAAAATGACAACTGCTCTTGAAGAGGGACTTGCGATGTTTCGCAATTACGTCGATCAATTGGGGGTCTCTCTTTTGATTAAAAAAGAGGTATTTGAGCTCACTCCTCGCTATCTATCTCAAAAAACGGAGCTTGAAGAAATTCGGACTAAGATGGGTTCTTATCCTTATTTAACGGTCGGATATATGGATGAATCTGATCGCCTGATTCCAGCTGGGGTTGTGTATGCTGTAGACCTTCAGAAAAAAAAGTTAGGGACAGTGACTCTTCGCGATTTTAGTAATCGAGAAGAGGTTAAAATTCCTTCCTTTTTGGAAGTCATTTCTCTCATCGATCACCACAAAATGTCACTCCAAACATCAGGACCCCTTACCGCTCGGCTAACAGATTATCAATCGTCGAATTCAATGCTTGCTGAGCTCAGCTTTGCCATTAATGATGAGTTTGGTTCTGGGGGGGTGAATGAGAAAGAGCTAGATCGTGCTTTAGAGCGATTAAAAGAGGGGGAGTCCCTTCAAGAGCTTCGCTTAAAACGGAGATTGATCGATCGAAAAATTGCGGGAAGCAAGGGGCTCTGTTATTTTGTTGCAAAAGAGAGAGAATTTATTGAGTACCTCCATTATGTCTATGCTATTTTGGATGATACAGATCTTTTAACAAAAGCCTCTCGAGCCGATTTATTGATTATGGCTTCCCTTCTCAATAGGTTGAAGTCTCTCTCTTTAGGAGAAGAGGTTGAAATTATTCATTTTGATGCTCTATCCGATGACCCCCATTTTCTGAAGAAAGGGGCAAGGTTATTGCTTCAAAATCTCGATTTCTATTCTCTTTACAGTAAGGTGTATGCTGCTAAAGAAGAAAGGGTAGAAAGTTGTCTAAAAACAGGTGAAATCTTTGAAGACACAAAGACAGTCAATGGATTTAGCCGTGTTGGACAGATGAAAATTTTTGCAAAAAATTATCCTACATATCAAAAGCAGAAGGCTCAGCTACGCACTTTATGGGCTAAGAGGGAAGATCATGAAGGGGCAGATCTCTTTTTGCAGATGATCTCAACTATTGCAAGTGCAGATGAACTCTTTAAAGGAGATGTGGAGCCCTACTCTCACCGGGATGAGCTGTGGATTCGCATCAAAGACACCGATACAGCTCAGGAGCATCTCGCTTTCTTTTTGAATGCCTTTCATCCTTTTATGGAAAAACATCCCATGGAAGTGGAGTTTTACGGAGAGAATACGAAGGAGATGGTAAGGGTATTCAAAGATAACTTTCCTACTGCAGAAAGGTCTTTAAGAGAAGGGAAGTCAATGTCAATGGCGGTGTTGTATTATCCGGCGGGAGCTTTGAATTCACGTAAAGCGCAGATTGCCCCTTATCTTCCGATGCATTAGGGGATAAAAAAAAGAGAGATCCGTGAGGATCTCTCTTTTTTTCAAAGGGAACAAGAGAAAATTATTCAGCTTCGTCTTCAGAATGGGCGCTTGAGCCACCTTCTTCGAGAATTTCAAGATTAACTCTGATTCCATTTCGGCTTGCAACAGACATAAGTAGCGTTCGAATCGCGTTAATTGTCTTGCCTTTCTTTCCGATAATTTTTCCGATATCTGCTTTTTCCACAGAAAGCTCAATGATGAGAGTGTGGGTTCCGCCTACTTCGTTAATAGTGACTTGATCAGGATTGTCAACGAGATTCTTTACGATATACTCAACAAATTCCTTCATAGTTCGATCCTTGGGTGAGAGTTGCAATATACTTTCGCATATCATGAGGGACAGGGGCATTTAACGCAAGAAAAGTTTGAGTTATGGGATGAATAAAAGAAAGGTTCAAAGCATGTAGGAGGGGTCTTGTTGCCTCTGATCTTCCTTTACCATAAATGGGATCTCCGAGAATAGGGGTGCCGAGGTGTTGCAAATGGACGCGGAGTTGATGAGTTCTTCCTGTATGGGGAGTAAGTTTCACAAGAGCGTACTGCCCATTTTTTGCAAGGACTTCAATCTGCGATGTGGCCTCTTTTCCCCCTTGTTCAACGACCGTCATGAGTTTGCGTTGAGTAGGGTGCCGTCCAATCAAAGTAGAAAGGATCCCTTCTTTAGGTGTTCCTTGAGTGATAGCAAGATAGGTTTTTGTGATGTTTCGATCAGAAAATAATTTGACGAGTTCTTGGTGGGCTTTCACTGTTTTCGCAGCGACAATTACCCCTGTTGTATCTTTATCAAGACGGTGTACGATTCCGGGTCTTAACTCATCTGGGCTTAGACTTTGGCAGTGATATAAAAGGGCATTGACTAAAGTCCCACTCGGATGACCTGGAGCCGGATGGACAACGAGGTTTGCCGGTTTGTTGATGGCGATGAGGTGATCATCTTCGTAAAGGATGTCGAGGGGGATCGGTTCTTTAATGAGCTTAAGTTCAGGGGTCGCTAAAAAGCAAATTTCTATATCATCCTCATCAGAAACGAGAATTCTTTTCTTTGCTCCTTGTCCATTGACAAGGACAGCTCCACTTTCAATCAGATAATGAAAATAGGTGCGCGAATAAGTGGGATAGTTTTTTTTTAAAAATAGATCAAGTCTCATGGGAAGAGAGTATAGCATACTCCGTAGCGATTAGTCATCGCCTGATTCGGATTTTTTCAGGTCTTGACTTGCTTGGGTTGTTTGTTCCTTTTCATGCTTAATCAAGTACTGTAAAAATTTGAATAGTCCGCCAATAAATTGTTGAAATTTTTGCTCTGTAAACTGCTGAGATGCAGGGAACTTGCTATTCCAGGCCTCTCTCCATTTATTGAGCGTAGCGCTATCTGGCACCTCCTGCGCTTTCATTTGGAGCTGCATATTAGAAAGTTTTCCAGGGTCTGTGTTGATATCTGGCAGATCTGGCATTTGAGGCATATCCGGCATTCCGGAGGGCATTCCAGGTATTCCCATCCCTACTGCCTCTCTATATCTTTATTGATGTCATCGCTCTGTTCTTTCGACTGCTTATCGAGATTCATTTGCTCGTGCAGCCCATTCCAAGAAATCACAAGGAGGAGATGATCTCTGATCGCTTGAAGATCAGAAGATGGATTTGCATTGATTTGGCTAAACTGACTTGGGTCAGTGTTGTCGACAGGGGGTATTTTTGATTTTCCCATAATTGGTACCTCTATATAATGGCTATAAATAATTAATTTATAGATATGCAAGAGTTATTATGGAAGAGATAGAGCAAAAAGCGTTTAAGTTGTTGATTAACAAAGATTTATTCTCAAATGAACTTGAAACACGTCTTGTAGAAGCTGGTTTTGAAGAAGATGAGGTGAGGTCTTATATCGTTCGTTTGAAGGAAAGGGGGCTTATCAATGATGAGACTCTGTTAGAGCGATTTATTGATTGGTATTTTAAAAGGGGTGATGGCCCTGAATTGATTTTGATGAAGCTAAGACAAAGAACTCAGTTTGGTGTAGTGGTTATTGAGAGGGAAAAACAAGTAGCCAAAATCCAGGAACTCATGCATAAGCGGAGAGGGGACCTCCCGAAAAAAATAGGATCTTTTTTAGTAAGAAAAGGGTTTGACTTAGAACTTGTTCGGGAATTAATCTTTAGAGAGGGAGATAATTATGAATGCTGATATTGGTTTGATTGGCCTTGCGGTCATGGGACAGAATTTAGTGATGAACATGAACGATCACGGATATACTGTGGTAGTCTTTAACAGAACCACTCCTAAGGTAGATGCCTTTTTAGAAGGGCCTGCCAAGGGATCAAAGGTGATAGGTTCTCACTCATTAAAAGAATTTTTTAGTAAATTAAAGCGTCCTAGAAAAGTGATGTTTATGGTGCGCGCTGGACAGGCTGTTGATGATTTAATCGAAGAGTGTCTTCCTTTTATGGAAAAAGGAGACATTTTGATTGATGGGGGGAATAGCCATTACCCCGATACAGAAAGACGGGTCCAGCTGTTAAAAGCTAAAGGGATGCATTTTGTGGGCGCTGGCATTTCTGGTGGAGAAGAAGGGGCTCGTAAAGGTCCTTCTATTATGCCAGGTGGGGATGAAACGGCATGGCCTGCCATCAAGCCTATTTTCCAAGCGATTGCTGCTAAATCTGAAGAGGGAGATCCTTGTTGTGATTGGGTAGGCGATGGAGGGGCAGGTCATTACGTCAAAATGGTTCATAATGGAATTGAGTATGGGGATATGCAGATCATTTGTGAAGCATATCATTTGATGCAGCACCTCTTGGGGCTTAGTGCTGATCAGCTCTCTCAGGTCTTTGCTGAATGGAATCAAGGCCCTTTAAATAGCTATTTAATTGAAATTACCTCTCAGATTTTTGCTTTCAAAGAAAAAGGAGTTCCCCTTGTTGAGAAAATTCTCGATACAGCAGGGCAAAAAGGGACAGGTAAATGGACTGGAATCAGTGCTCTTGATCTCGGGATGCCACTCACTTTAATTGGAGAAGCGGTCTTTGCAAGGTGCCTTTCTGCTATGAAAGACAAAAGGGTAGAGGCTTCAAAATGTTATGCAGGGCCGAAGAAAGTATACGGCGGAGATAAAGAGGGATTAATTGAAGCGATTCGAGAAGGGCTTTATGCCTCGAAAATCATCAGTTATGCCCAGGGCTTTATGTTGATGAGAGCTGCCGCAGATGAGATGAAGTGGAAGCTCAATTATGGGGCTATTGCGCTGATGTGGCGCGGAGGGTGTATTATTCGGAGTCGTTTCTTAGGAAAAATTAAAGAAGCGTACGACAAGAATAAAGATCTAGATAGCCTACTTCTCGATTCCTTCTTTAAGAAGGAGCTCACAGGATGTATTGGAGGGTGGCGCCATGTGGTTGCAACAGCAGCTGAGCATGGAGTGCCGATTCCCTGTTTTAGTACGGCACTTGGGTTTTTTGACGGGTATCGTTCCGCAAAACTGCCCGCTAATTTATTACAAGCTCAGAGGGATTTTTTTGGGGCCCACACTTACGAAAGGGTGGACCAGCCAAGAGGACAGTTCTTCCATACCAATTGGACGGGGATGGGGGGAGATGTGAGCTCGACAACCTATTCAGTTTAGTCGTCGCTTTTTAACACTTCCATGAAGGCAGATTGGGGAACTGAGACTTTTCCAATCTCCTTCATCCGTTTCTTCCCTTTCTTCTGCTTTTCCCAAAGTTTCCGTTTTCTTGAGATATCGCCACCATAACATTTAGCTGTCACGTTTTTTGTGATCGCTGATAGGGTTTCTCTTGCGATAATTTTCCCCCCGATGGCTGCTTGGATAGGCACTTTGAATTGTTGATTCGGGATCACATCGAGTAGTTTTTTACAGATATGGCGTCCCCTCGCTTCTGCTTTATCTCGGTGCACTAAACAGGAAAAAGCATCTACTGGCTCGTTATTGAGTTTAATTTCAAGCTTAACAATGTCTCCCTTTTCATAGGAATCAAATTCATAGTCAAAGGAGCCATATCCTTGGGTTACCGATTTAAGTTTATCATTAAAGTCAGTAATAATTTCGTTTAATGGAAGTTTATAGGTGAGGAGCAGGCGGTTGCCTCCCATGGAATCGGTTTGAGTGCACATTCCTCGTTTATCGGTAGCAAGGCTCATGATCGCTCCCATATATCCTGCAGGAGTCATGATGTGGCATTTGACCCAAGGTTCTTCTACTTTAGTCACGGTGGAAGGATCTGGATAGTGAACTGGATTGTCCACATCTCGCACTGTGCCGTTTGCTAAGTGGACTTTATACACAACAGACGGGGCTGTTGTGATAATATCGAGATCAAATTCTCTTTGAAGTCTTTCAAAGGTAATTTCTAAGTGAAGAAGGCCTAGGAATCCGCATCGAAATCCAAAACCAAGGGCCTGACTACTTTCTTGTTCCACGTGGAGGGCCGAATCATTGAGTTGAAGTTTGACAAGGGCATCTTTTAAACTTTCAAAGTCGGAAGAGTCGATGGGGTAGATGCCGGCAAATACAACAGGTTGAATGAGCCTAAATCCAGGAAGGGGAGTTTCTGTTCCTGCGCGGGAGGTGGTGATGGTATCTCCAATTTTGACATCGGCAGTGTTTTTGATGTTACAGGTGAGGTAGCCTACTTCTCCTGGTCGTAATTGGTCGACAGATTTTTCTTGGGGACAAAAAATGCCAACTTCTAAAACATCAAAAATTTTATTTGTTGCAAGGAGTTTGATGGAAGTGCCTTTAGTAATCACCCCTGAGATGACCCGAACGTAAACAAGAACTCCTCTATAGGAATCGTAATGAGAATCAAAAACAAGGGCTCTTAAAATACCATCTTCTGGAGGGGAAGGAGGAGGCGTTTCAATGAGGATTCTTTCTAAAATTTCTGAGATGCCCTGGCCTGTTTTTGCGGAACAGAGAATGGCATTTTGAGCGGGGATGCCGATGACATCCTCGATTTGTTGTTTGACTTCATCTGGATCGGCAGAGGGGAGGTCAATTTTATTGATGATGGGAATGATTTCGAGATTCCTATCTAGCGCAAGGTGGACGTTAGCAAGAGTTTGAGCCTGAACTCCCTGAACGGCATCTACAACGAGGAGAGCTCCTTCGCAGGCAGCAAGGGATCTAGAGACTTCATAGGTAAAATCGACATGTCCTGGGGTGTCGATAAAATTGATCTGATAAACATGTCCATCTTCAGCGAGATAATACATGGTGACTGGGTGGGCCTTGATGGTAATTCCCCGTTCTCTTTCGAGGTCCATGTCATCGAGAAGTTGTTCCTGCATGTCTCGCTTGGCAACTGTTTTTGTCAGTTCAAGAAGACGGTCTGCAATAGTAGATTTCCCATGATCGATATGAGCGATGATGGAGAAATTGCGAATGTATTTTGGATGGTAATTAAAAGTCATGCTCCCACAGTGTAACACGTGGGAGCATTTTTAGAATAGAGATACGCTTAAGCGCTAGCAGGTGCTGCTTGAGTAGAAGGAGAAGTTGTTGCTTTTTCTTCTTTTTTCTCTGTAAGAGCAGTGAACTGTTTTGCGAGTGAGCGCGCTGCAACGATCCAAATGAGGACGAATGCAGCCAAAATAGCGGCCACGTAAGGAGTAATCAGAGCGATAGATCCAAAGCTGAGGATGAGCCCCTGCTGAATCAAAGCGCCGCCTGATTTCCCAAGTCTAGCACCAACCACATCAACTGCGGCTTTCCCTTTAACTTTAGCTTCTTGGTCAAGGGGAATGTACGCGAGTTCTTTAGTTGGGTCGAACATGGCATATTTTGTCGATTTTGCTGCGATATTCTGGATCATTCCAGTAATGACAGCCATCATTAATGTAGTTGTTCCGAGAGCAGCTGTAACACCGCTTAGGCTTTCTTTAAAGATAATGAAAGCGAGGAACATTCCTCCTGTTATCCCGAGGATAATGGGAGTTGCGAGAGCTGTTTTCGACCAGCCGAAACGTCTTAAGAAGTTACCACCAACAAAGAAGGTTGTAAAAATCGTGACGAATCCTGTGAGGGTTGAAAAAAGTCCCATAAAGGCGCTGTAGTCATTATGGTTTGTGAACTGCTTAGCAAGCTGGCTCTTCCAAGTGACTTCGATGAGGTTAATCGTAATTCCATAGCAGAGCACGAGCACTGCAATGCAACCGATGTATTTTGAAGAAACGAGGTACATAAAGCTTTCTTTGATAGAAAGTTTAGGTTTCTCTTTCTTGGCTCTTTCTCTTTCTTTTGTATCGTAAAAGCGAGGGTCTGTTAAGACATTTTTTTGCATCCACATGTAGATGCCGATTGTCAATAGACCAGAAATGATCACCATGCCCATGAGGTAGTTTAAAGATACCTGCCAAGCATCCACATCATGTGGAACTTTGTCTCGGATTTTTGAGAAAAAGATAATTAGAGGACCAGAAACTAGGAGCGCGACGTTTGCAAACGCGCCAAAAAGAGAATAGAATCTTTTTGATTCAGAGACACGAGTGATGTCGTTAGCAAATCCCCAGAAAAGGAGGGAAAGTGCAGCGCTACCCCAGAGTTCGGACATAATGTAAAATAAAGAGTATGTCCAGTTTTTATAGATAGCGATCAACCCTCTAAATCCAGCGGGGAGCATAGCTGCAAGCCGCTCTGCAGACTCGGTTGGGTGGAGTGTTTCTCTCAACGGGTAGAGAACAAACGCAAATAAAGCGAAAAACGCAACAAAAAATCCAATCGTATAGCAAAATAATTTTGCTTTGCTCAAGACGTTGCTGAGTTTAGCAAAGATGAGCATAAATAGGGCCGCGCAGGGGAGGACTCCCCAAAATTTAATAAAGGTAATGGTTTCTGCACCAGAGGCAGGCACAATGAGGGAGTCTTTCGTATCTCTTAAAATAGTGTAATTAAAAAGGATAAGAAAGAGGAGCCCAATCATAGGAATGAACTTTTTAAGTTCAAAATTGTGCACAGGCCACAAGCGAGATCGCCATTTGCCAAATTCTTTGACTTCTGTAGACATAGACTTCCTTAATTTAGACAATAGGTTCGGCTTTTAATTATACGGATGTAATCATATAAAGCAACCCCTCAGAATAAAATCTGAGGGGTGTTCCACAATAAGAAAATGAATTTTTAATTGTGTGAGTTAAAGAGGTGTTCAGCGAGATTGAGCTGAGATGCTGCTTGGAAATTGTTGACAGCTTCAACATAAGCATTCCAAAGATCATGGTCAACGATCCCTTGGCGGATGACTTGGATGAGATCTCTCTTGCTTGCTGCTAAAGATCTTTTTGGGCTGAGGAGAGATACCATTTCTTTGTCTCCTGTAAGGCGCGCCATATTGAGAAGTCTGTCGAGTTGAGTCTTAGTAAAAGTCAGTTGATCGCGTCGTTTTCTAGATCCTCTGGCAGCTCGTGTTTTTGGAGCAACGGCAAGTGGGCGCTCTGTTTTCAAAATAAATTTTTCAATCATTGAGCTTAATTCAGAGGGGTTTTTATATTTCATTTTTTTCAAAGTAAAATGATGCATATAACCACCTGAATTCATTGGAATAAATTTACATAAATCATTTTCTTTACGACCATTTACTTTCTTAATAGCTTTGTCAATGATTGATTCTAATTCATCGAGTTTTTTTTCTTTTACGGTCATATTCAATTTCCTTCCTATTTGTTTTGCTTTTCACCTGAAAGATTATAAGAACTAGTTAACTTATTTATCTGACTCGGTGTTTATTGGCAACGGTTTATTTTATCGAAAGCTTATAAGGAATGGGTGTTTTCTGCAAATCAATTCTCAGGTTGAAATAAAAATGGGCTTGATTTTTTTCAAACAGGGGGACATTGTCGATCTATGAAGTATATTGGAATAGCCTCAGGAAAGGGGGGCGTTGGTAAGTCGACGGTCACTATAAATTTAGCTTTAGCTCTTCAGAATCAGGGATGTAGGGTGGGTATTATCGATGCTGATGTATACGGCCCCTCAATAGCTGCTTTTTTAGGAATTGATGAAGTTCCTTCTGCCTTTGAGAATATAATGAAGCCTGCGATGAGTCAGGGAATTAAATTAATGTCGGTTTCTTTTTTTAAAGCTCCTTATCTTGCAGTAAGGGCGCCGATTGCAAATCAAATTATTACGCAAATGATACAACAAGTAGAATGGGGGGATTTAGATTATTTGTTGATTGATTTTCCTCCAGGAACAGGAGACATTCAGCTGACTTTATTGCAAACAGTCCCTCTTGATGGGGCGATTGCTGTAACAACCCCTCAAAGAATTGCTGTACTTGATGTCGAAAAAGCTCTGTATCTTTTTCAAGAGATGCAGGTGCCTGTGATTGGTTTGATTGAGAACATGAGTCATTTTGAAGGAAAATTTTTATTTGGAGAAGGAGGGGGGGAGGGGCTGGCAGCGAAGTTTGGGATTCCCCTGCTTGCAAAAATTCCGATAGATCCTGCCTTGAGTCTCAAGGGGGTGGGGCAGGAGCCCCTTTTTTCAGGATTGGCAGAGCGGTTAATGAAGGTAGACAATGACCCCTTGCCTGAAGTAGAATGGTCAGATAAAATGCTTAAATTGACCTTCCCTGATGGGTATTTGGTAGAACTTTTAGGGGGGAAGATTCAAGAAAAGTGTCCTTGTGTGAATTGTGTTCAGAGAAAGGGGCAAGAAGGGGCGAAAATCGTAGGAGCTGAAATGGTCGGAAGGTATGCAGTAAAATTAAAATTTGATCGAGGGTGTTCAAGTGGTATTTACCCATTGACGTTTCTAAGGGGGTTTTCAAGATGTGGCGAGTAGTCTTACTGGTGTGTTTTCTTTCTTGTACCCCTTCTCCACAAGGAGAAAAGCTCTCTGCCTGGATGGGGAATAGTCCTAAAATCAAGGTTCTTTCAACGATTGCTATGATCGATGATCTCGTTAAGCAAGTAGGTGGGGAATATGTTGATACTCTTGTCCTTATCCAGGGAGAAATAGATCCTCACAGTTATACCCTTGTCAAGGGAGATGATGAAAAATTCGAGCATGCCGATTTGATTTTTTATAATGGATTAGGTCTTGAACACGGGGCTTCTTTATCTTATCGATTGCAAGAAGCTACCTATGCAGTGGCTCTTGGGGAGAGGATTTCTCCCGAATCGTTAATTCGGGTAGGGGGAGAGGTAGACCCCCATATTTGGATGGATGTACGCCTTTTTTCTCAAGTGGTGGAGCCGATTGCAGAGGCTCTTGCTGAGATTGACCCTGTGCATAAAGAGATCTACTTAGCTAACGCTGAGACATTGAAAAAAACAATGCTTCTTGCGGATCAAAGGTTTGAAGAAATACTCACTTCGATTCAAGAAGAGAAGAGGTACCTTGTTACCACTCATGATGCATTTCACTATTTTGTAAGACGTTATTTTTCTCAAGGGGAAGATTGGATGACCCGGTGTCGAGCGCCCGAAGGGCTTGCTCCAGATGGGCAGATGAGTGTTCAGTCATTATCAGATGTAGTCAATCATCTTTTAAGATATCAAATTTCGGTTGTTTTTCCAGAAACAAATGTCAACGCAGCTTCTCTTCAAAAAATCGTGGGAGTATGTAAGGAAAAAGGGCAGACGGTGCGCCTTGCACAAACTTTTCTTTTGGGAGATTCTATGGGAGACAAAAGAGGGTATCTTGAGATGATGGAATACAATGTAGCGATTATTCAAAAGGAGCTTTCAGAGTGACCGTCCATGTAGAAGGTCTTACAGTCAATTACGGGGTGAATTGTGCTCTATTTGACGTCACATTTTCTCTTGATCCAGGAAAGATGGTTGCGATTATAGGCCCTAATGGTGCTGGGAAAAGTACCCTTTTAAAGGCCATGGCAGGGCTTATTAAGCCGACGACAGGCTATGCCTATTTTTTTAATCAGCCTTTTAAAAAGGTGAGAGATAGGGTGGCTTATGTCGCTCAAAGAAGTTCCATTGACTGGAATTTTCCCATTACCACGTTTGACGTTGTTCTGATGGGGCGCTATCGAAAACTGGGATTTTTTAAATGGACGAGAAAAGCAGACAAAGAAGCAGCCCTTTCAGTCCTCGATCTTCTAGGGATGAAGGATCTGAAAAATAGGCAGATCGCTCAGCTATCAGGTGGGCAACAGCAGCGCCTTTTTCTTGCAAGAGCTCTTTTACAAGATGCAGAAATCTATTTACTTGATGAGCCTTTTGCAGGGGTGGATATGGCTACCGAAAAACTGTTGATTGAGGTGATGCGGAAGCTCAAAAACCAAGGGAAAACAATGATTGTCGTCCATCACGATCTCAATACGGTCCCCGATTACTTTGATGAGGTTATTTTTGTGAGTACGAGTCTTGTGGCTGCAGGGCCGGTTCAAGAAGTATTCAATGAGGAAAATATTCTCCGCACTTATGGACAGAGGGGAACTCTTTTTACTGAAGCGTCAAAACTCTCTCATAATAGGGCAGAAGGGCGCCGATGATCGATCCTGTATTACGAGGCCCGTTATTTGGAGCGATGTTGATGGCGATTTCTTCCTCACTGATGGGGGTGATGACCTTTGTAAAGAGGAGATCTTTGATTGGGGAAGCCGTTTCTCATGCAGCTTATCCTGGAGTAGTGATCGGTTCTTTTTTTTTAGATATCTTGGTGCTTCCTGGCGCTTTTATTTCTGCTTTATTGGGGATGGGGGCAATCCACTTTTTAGAAACGAAATCTAAAATTGCCAGTGATTCCGCTCTTTGTATGATTTTAGCTTCCTCTTTGGGTATTGGAGTCACCATCGCAAGTTATCTTCAAGTCGCAAACCCTATGGCTTATCGCCGCTCTCTTTCTTATCTTTATGGACAAGCAGCGACGATGACAGATGTGCATATTTTGATTTATGCGATTTTGGCATGTATCAGCCTGTTCTTTGTTGTGATCAATTACAGGTGTCTTCAGGTTTGTTGTTTTGATCCTCAATATGGGATTATATTGGGGCTTAAGACCCGTTTGATGGATATCTTGACAGCGATTTTATTGACTCTATCGATTGTGATTGGCATTCGAAGTGTTGGTGTTGTGCTCATGGCGGGAATGTTAGTGGCTCCTGTTGTTGCAGCGCGCCAATGGACCCACCACCTTCCGTATCTCTTTAGTATTTCAGTGGGAATTGGGGTTTTTGCAGCATTTACAGGGACCTATTTTGCGCAAGGGTTACCCACAGGTCCTGTGATTTTATTGATTGCCGCAGCGTTTGCTTTTATTTCTTTATTAAAAACTTGGTTTGTCCGGTTTTTTAGGAAACTCCATTTTCGTTGGCAGTGTCATTTGGAAAATGGACTTAAAATGGTATGGAAATATGGTCCTACCGATCTTGGGCTAATCACTTCCTATCGTCTTGTTAGACTCGGGTATTTAACCCGGAGAAAAGGACCGCTGACTCTTGATGGGGAAAGGAAAGCTGCGCATATTGTTAGATTACACCGGCTTTGGGAGGTATATCTCACGACCTATCTTGGGACAGATCAGACCAAGGTGCACCGCAATGCTGAGGAAATGGAGCATATTTTGACTCCAGAATTAGAGCATATGTTGACAGATTTATTAAATAATCCTCTTAAAGATCCACATCACCAACCGATCCCCGAGAAGGTGCGATGAATCCCTATTTTAACCAGTCGTTTTTTTCTTTTTTTTCAGTATTGATCCAGCGGATCGCTGCCTTTAAAGGCCCCCTGGTTTCGGATGAAATTCAGTTAATTGTCCTTTCTCTCATTTCATTGATGGCAGCGATTCTAGGTTCATTTCTTGTTTTAAGAAAAACGACCATGCTTGCGAATTCCCTTTCTCATACGATTTTACTCGGGATTGCCATCACTTATCTGATGATGTCAGGAGTCGATTTTTATCAACTCAGTTTAAGGACGTTACTTGTTGCTTCTCTCATCACTGCTTTGATGACCACCCTCCTTACAGAGGGGCTTACCCGCTTCTTCTCCTTACAAGAAGATGCATCGATTGGTCTTGTGTTTACGACGTTGTTTGCTCTTGGAATTGTGATTGTTACTTTGTATGCTAAAAATGCCCATATTGGCACAGAAGCGATTATGGGGAATGTAGATGCTTTACATCGGCGGGATATAAGTCCTGTCCTCGCAGTTGCTGGTGTGGTACTTTCTTTCGTAGGTATTTTTTTTAAACCTCTTAAAGTAACATCCTTTGACCCTATTTTAGCAAGGGGCTTAAAGATTTCGGTCCCTTACTACCATTATTTGCTCATGATTTTAACTGCGATAGCAGCTATCGCGGCCTTTCGCGCAGTAGGGGTATTTCTTTTTTTATCACTTCTCGTAGGGCCGCCGCTGATTGCGCGGATGTTTACTAAAAATCTTTTGTCATATATTTTTCTTTCAGTAGGAGTGGGGGTTGTTGCCTCTTTTTTTGCAGTGGCTTTATCCCGCCATTTTCTTTCAATATGGCAGATGCCCCTTTCTACAGCAGGGATCCAAGTGTGTTTGATCACTCTTGCCCTTGTAGGGAGTTCATGTATATACCACCGTTGTGGAAGATATCCCCAAACGAGCTGAAGGTTTTTTCTCCTCCTTTCTTCTTGACGAAGAGGGGGGTACGGGGTACACTTTTGCTCATGAATATTGCCGTTTTGGGAAGCACAGGGTCTGTTGGAGAGAATACCCTTATAGTCGCAGCCCATCTTGGCTTTCGCGTAGTGGCTCTTGCTGCCCGTCGCAATATCTCCCGATTACTTGAGCAAATTAGACAATTTTCTCCTGAAATTGTCGCAGTGTATGACCTTGATCAGGCTCTTATTTTACAAACACTTGTTGATATCCCTGTAGTTTCTGGTGATGAGGGACTGGAAATTGTAGCCTCATGGGCAAGTGCAAAGACGGTAGTGATGGCCCTCATGGGAAGTGTGGGAATACGCCCTGTGCTGGCCGCCCTTAAATTAGGGAAACGGGTAGCTCTTGCGAATAAAGAAACTCTTGTCATGGCAGGAGAGTATGTGATGCAGGTGGCAGAAAAATATGGGGCTGAAATCATCCCAGTTGATAGTGAGCACAGTGCTATTTTTCAATGTTTGGAAGGTTCGAGAAGCGAAGAGGTTAAAAAAATCATTCTAACTGCTTCTGGGGGACCATTTCGAGAGTATTCAATCGAAGCCTTACAGACAGTAACGAGAGAAGAGGCTCTTTGCCATCCCACATATGTGATGGGACCAAAAATTACGATTGATAGTTCAACACTGATGAATAAGGGGTTAGAGGTCATCGAAGCCTTTCATTTATTTAGGGTACCCATAGATCAGATTGAGGTGGTGATTCATCCTCAGAGTATTGTTCATAGTTTAGTAGAATATGTAGATGGATCAACCCTTGCGCAGCTTTCTCCTCCTGATATGAAGCTCCCTATTCAATATGCTTTAACCTATCCAAATCGGTTAGTGGGGATTGCCCCTTGTTTGAATTTCACCAAATCATCTAAACTTGAATTCTTCCCGCCAGATTATCAGAGCTTCCCTTGTTTAGGGCTTGCGTTTCATGCTCTTCGGGTGGGGAAAAGCATGCCATGTTTTTTGAATGCTGCCAACGAAGAAATCGTAAAACGGTTTTTGGGAGGAGAATTCAGATGGTGTGAGATTGGAAGGAAACTTGAAAGGGTAATGGGGCAATGTGCCCCCTATCAAATGAATAATTTAGAAGATCACTTGGCGGCTGATGAAGAAGCTCGCTGTGTTGCAAGGGAGGTTTAGGGTATGGATGGATTAGGGTATGTGATTCTAGCTGCTTTGGGCCTCAGCGTTCTTGTTTTTATTCATGAATGGGGTCACTACATTGTAGCAAAAAAAGTGGGAATGAGAGTCGAGGTGTTCAGTATCGGCTTTGGCAGGCCTCTTTTTTCCTGGATGCGAGGCAATGTCAAATGGCAAATTGGAATCCTCCCTTTTGGAGGGTATGTCAAAATTGCCGGGATGGATATTGAAAAAGGGAAAGATCCTCATGAGATTCCGGATGGTTTTTATGGTAAAAAACCCATTCACCGTTTACTTGTTGCTTTTGCTGGCCCATTTGTTAATATTGTTTTTGCTTTAGCCGTCTTTACAGCTATCTGGGCTATGGGAGGCCGAAGTAAAAATTTCTCTGAATATACCCAAATTATCGGATGGGTAGATCCTAAATCAGAACTTTTTGAGCTCGGCGTCAAACCTGGAGATACGCTCACTTGGTACAATGGGGAGCCATTTCGTGGGATTCAGCAGCTTCTTTATGGAAGCATTACGGACACTTCAGAAAGCGATTTACAAGGTTATAAAATCAATTACCTTCTTGGACAACAGGTCCCTTTTAATTATGTGGTGAAACCTTACCCAGATCCCCGTCAAATTGATCGAGAGATCAAAACAGTGGGGATTTTGGCTCCTGCTAATTATCTGATCTATGGAGGAGGAATGCCTGCTGAAGGGCCTGCAAAAGGGTCTGGAATCGAAGCAGGGGATCGTGTGGTATGGGTGGATGGAGAAGTTCTTTTTTCAACAGAGCAGCTCATCCATTTGGTCAATGATGCAAGAGCTTTTTTAACGATTAAACGAGAACATCAAATTCTTCAAGTGAAAGTTCCTCGGGTGGCTATACGGGATCTGAGACTGACGAGGGGGGAAAAAGATGAGCTCGATGATTGGCGCTATGAAGCGGGGATTTCTACTCGCTTAGATGAGCTTGTCATGATTCCTTTTCATGTGAGATCGGATTTACTGCTAGAAGAATCGTTAGCTTATATTAATGGGGAATCTGCGGATGATCTCACAGATGTCTTGAAAGCGGGAGATCGAATTTTATCTGTCGATGGGGTAAAAGTTGCTAATGGATATGAGCTTTTAAGCCGGTTACAGGAAAAAAGAATTCAAATGGTCGTGGAGAGGGGGGGGGATGCTTCTCCGCTTGCCTCTTGGAAAGATGAAGATGCCGTATTTGCCCGTAGTATTAGTTGGGATGACTTGAGAGAAATTGTGTCTTCTTTAGGAGGTCAGGAGCCTAAAACATCTGTGGGAATGCTCCATCTCCTGACTCCCATGAGCCCTGTCAAAGTCAAAGATTTCCCTCTTGCTGCCGACGAAAAAGCTCGTCTTATGGAAGATTTAATGGCAAAGCGACATGCTGCAGAGAAATTAGAAAGCCCAGAGGAAAAACACCTAGCCCTTTCTCTTTTGAAAAAACAGGAAGATCGTTACGTGTTGGGGATCCCTTTTCATGATCTGCAGGTGAGATATAACCCGAACCCCATTCAAATGACGGGGAATGTATTTGTTGAAATGAAACGAACTTTGGGGGGGATGGTTACAGGTTCTGTCAGTCCTAAATGGTTGTCTGGCCCTGTGGGGATTGTCCATTTAACTCAGATGAGTTGGCAGAAAGGGGCCTCTGAAGCGATGTACTGGATGGGATTGATTAGTCTAAACCTAGCCCTACTGAATCTTCTCCCTTTACCCATTTTGGATGGAGGGCATATTTCGTTTGCTCTTTTTGAAATGGGAACAGGCCGTAGAGTCAGTGCAAAAACGATGCAGCGCATCGTTATTCCTTTCGTGGTCCTTTTCATCATGTTTTTTATGTATGTGACCTACCACGACCTGTTGCGCCTTATCGGATAGAATTGGCGAGCGCAGTGTTATAGTGAAGAAAAAGGTTGCAGTCGAGTTCTTTCCAATGATGTTCCGCCCACGCGCCATCTGTATGCATGGCTTGTGGGATGGACTGTCCTCGTTGCCTTAGAGCAGTGCTTACAATTTGATAAACTTGAGCAAAAAACTGCGTCCGTTTTGTCTGATCTAGGGAGGCAATATTTTGAAATCCTTTCAGAGGGAGATAGATTCGACCTTGTCTTGCATGATCTCTGACTTCAGATCGAACGAGTGTGTTTCCAAAAAAATTAATAATAGCTCGTAAAATTTTTTGCACTACATTCATTTGTTTATCGGCAGCGACAAAGGCGTCATCGAGCGCAATGACCCTGTCGTATAGGGGGGATAGGGTATTCCAAGCGGAAAAAGGGACATATTGGCCATTTTGGCCTAGTTCATCATAAATAGGATGAAAAATTTCATTACGGAAGTCATTATCTTTCAAAATTCTTCCATTTTCAGTGACTGTGTGGGTTCCTTTCCAATCTGTTGAAATGCTAATAGTTGTCATTAAAAACTCCTTCTTTTAATAGTAGTTTATGACATTTGCATTTTAATAAAAATCTAAAACAATCATTTCCATGTTATTGATGTAGCCAATCATACACGTTAGCAATAAGTTCAGAAACAGGAGTCAAATTAGGAAGGGGGTTCTCTACCCATCCTTTTAACATATGGATCGCATTTGTAATTGTTTTTTCAAAACTTTCTGTATAATTAGGTCCAAATGGACAGGGTAAATGGCTTCCTTCTTCAATAAATGTTTCTTTATGGTTTTCTAAAAAATGGAGTAGGGTGTTGCCTGTTTCTTTGCTGGGAGAGTTGTACCAAGCATTCCAATCTTTAGCAAATTGATCAAGCACAGGGGAGCTCGCTTTTCTTGAATCTTCTGGGATGCCAGTTGGGGAAATAGGGGAGATAGACATAAGACTTCCTTCCTTTTTTATAAAGAAAGGGCCCCTTTTTGAGAGAGGCCCTTTTTGAGGAAGATATGCTTATTCGTCTTTATCGACAACTTCTGCTTCGACAATATCCTCATCCTTTTGCCCTTTAGCGGCTGCAGGTTGAGGAGCTTCTTGAGCAGCTTTTTGAACCGCTTCTCCAATTTTGGATAGATGGGCATTTAACTCATCCATTTTACTTTGGATTTCTGTGGGTTGATTGTTTTTAACTGCTTCTTTAAGAGCATCCACTTTCCCCTGAATCTCTTTAGCAAGAGGTGCTGGGACCTTATCTTGATGGTCTTTTAAAGCTTTTTCTGCTTGGAAAATGAGTGCATCAGCTTGATTTCTCACTTCAACCTGAGCTTTTTTCTTCTCATCTTCCTCTTTATGGAGCTCTGCATCTTTGACCATTCGCTCAATCTCGGACTCGCTGAGCCCAGATTTGGCTTCGATCTTGATTTTTTGCTCTTTACCAGATCCGATATCTTTTGCAGACACATGGAGAATCCCATCTGCATCAATATCGAAGGCAACTTCGATTTGAGGCATGCCACGCGGGGCTGGAGGGATTTCACTTAAGTCAAAACGGCCAATTTCTTTGTTATCAGAAGCCATTTTGCGCTCTCCCTGAAGGACCACAATCGTCACAGCTGGTTGATTGTCAGCAGCGGTTGAAAAGACTTGTTTCTTCTGTGTTGGAATGGTGGTATTCCTTTCCACAAGAGGAGTCATAACGCCGCCAAGTGTTTCAATCCCAAGAGTAAGAGGGATAACGTCGAGAAGAAGGATATCTTTGACATCGCCTCCAAGAACTCCTCCTTGGATTGCAGCGCCGCAAGCAACCACTTCATCGGGGTTAACTCCTTTATGAGGTTCTTTATTAAAGATTTCTTTCACCTTAGCTTGGACTGCAGGCATCCGCGTCATTCCTCCAACAAGAAGAACGTCGCTAATCTCGGCAGGGGTAAGGCGAGCATCTTTAAGTGCTTTAAGGCAAGGTTCTACCGTTCTCTCGATGAGATTATGGCAGAGGCTTTCAAACTTAGAGCGGGTTAGTGTAAGGGCAAGGTGTTTAGGTCCTGACGCGTCCATGGTGATGAACGGTTGGCTAATTTCAGTTTGTTGGGTACCTGAAAGTTCGATCTTAGCTTTTTCCGCTGCATCTTTAAGGCGTTGAAGGGCCATTTTATCTTTTGAAAGATCAATGCCGTGTTCTTTTTTGAATTCATCTAGGATCCAGTGAATGACGACGTTGTCGAAATCATCTCCACCGAGATGCGTATCTCCATTTGTCGCAAGTACTTCAAAAACTCCATCCCCGATTTCGAGAATAGAAATATCAAAAGTTCCTCCACCTAGGTCAAATACAGCAATTTTTTGATCATGTCCCTTGTCCATACCATAGGCAAGAGCGGCTGCTGTAGGCTCTGGAATGATCCGTTTGACGTCGAGTCCTGCGATCCTTCCTGCGTCTTTTGTTGACTGTCTTTGAGAGTCATTGAAATAGGCAGGAACTGTGATGACAGCCTCAGTGATTTCTTCTCCGAGGTAAGCTTCTGCAGTTTCTTTCATTTTCATCAAAATTTGAGCGCCCACTTCTTCGGGAGAGAGGTCTTTGCCATCTACTTCAAAAATGGCATCGCCATCTCGATTGGCTTTGACTTTGTACGGAACTGTTTTGATTTCGGTAGCGACTTCAGAGAACTTGCGTCCAATAAAGCGCTTACTTGACATAATAGTTCTTTCTGGGTTGGTGACAGCCTGTCTTTTAGCAGGAATCCCGACGAGTTTTTCCCCATCTTTGTAGGAAACAATCGAAGGTGTTGTGCGGGTTCCTTCCGCATTTGCGATGACTTTTGCAACGCCTCCCTCCATAATTGCGATACAGGAGTTAGTGGTTCCTAAGTCAATTCCGATAATTTTATTGCTTTTCTTTTTACTCATGTAAATTCTCCACTTGTTTCTTTTGTGCAACTTTTACTTTTGCTGGGCGGATGATGCGATCCCCACATCGATACCCCTTTGCAAATTCACTTAAAATTTTTCCATCCTCGGCGTCTGGAGATTCTTCGATTTCAATGGCCTCATGGTAATGGGGGTCAAAAATTTCTCCAATCGCACTAAAACTCATAATTTTTTGGCCAGCGAGGATGTCTTTAAACTGAGCCAAAATCATTTCAAATCCGATGGCCCACTGTTTCAGTTCTTGAGACCCCTGTGAAGCAAAGGCAAGGGCTTTTTCAAACTGATCTAGGGGAGCTAGAAAGTTGCCAACGGTTCGCTCTACAGCAAAGCGCATAGCCTCTTCTTTTTCCCGCTGCATTCTCTTACGGGTGTTATCCAGTTCTGCAAGGAGACGCTGATATTTGTCTTTTTCTCCTTTTAGGTCTTGTTGAAGTTTAATCACTTCAAGGGGAAGTCCTTCTTCTGCCTCTTCTTCGGCTTCAGGGAGAGATTCGACAGTTTTTTCATCGTTTCCATTAAACGATTTTTCGAATTCCTCTTTTAACGCGTCCCCCTGGACTTCTTCATCACTCATTTCTTCTCCTTTGATCTTCTAATGAAAGTATTTGTACATGACCGAGTACGGCGGGCACTTTGGGTTCTCTGTAGGAAATATTAAATTTGTACATGCTCTCCTCGAGTCCTTGGCTTAAGGTTTCTGAAAAGGTGCGCATCAGACCAAAGATAGATTCGTAATCAATCCGATTGGGCCCTAAAAGGGCAAAAGCTCCGACCGCTTTTTGATGTACAAAGTAGGGCATGGCAATGACAGAGCAATTTTTAAGCTCATTGCCAATCCAAAATTTAAGATCGACATGGTGAATGGCTTCATCAAGAAGGCCTCTCATCCCCGCTAAATCTTCAAATAAACCGAGACCGCTTGCAAGGGCTGAGACATCTTGGAATTCAGGATAGTTGAGTAGAGTAGAAAATCCTGTTTTATAGATGTCATATGCGCTGAAATTTGTGTAGCCTACAATATGGCGGAGTAGCACTTCGCTATAAAATTTGTCGGCAATCGTTTTTTCTTCGTGAGTAAGAGTAGGTTCATCTAACCCTGTCATTTTAAAACGGAAGTAGTTTTCGATCCGTTTAATGGAAAAAGAGCTCAGTTTTTTTTCTGAGTAAAGGGTTTCTGTTTGGATAAGACCAAAATCGGTGATGAGAACACAAAGGCAGCGGGAGGTGTCGATCCCAACCAGTTTGACATCGGTAATAAAATCTTGGTCAAAGCGGGGGGCAGACAGGAAGACGGCACATCCTGTGAGTTCGCAGAGGAGCTCGGCTGCTCTATGGAGTCTTCCTCCTACTTCTCGGGTAGGGACTTTAAGCGGTTCTATTTTCTTAAGGGTTTTGCTATCTATGGAGGAGGAGAGATATTTTGTTTGAGCATAGTGGAGGTAGGCTTCTTCGGTAGGGATGCGACCCCCTGAGGAATGTTGCTGTTTGAGGTATCCATCGGTTTCTAATTTAGCGAAGTAGTTGCGGAGGGTTGCAGAACTTAAGTCGCTGAACCCGTTCTCTTTAAGTGTGTTGGATCCGACGGGCTTCCCTGTCTTAATATAGAGATCCACAAGACCGAGGAGAATGGTCTTTTCTCGCTGAATCCGTTCCTTTTTCTTCACCATA
Source organism: Simkaniaceae bacterium (assembly GCA_018062315.1). Taxonomy (GTDB): domain Bacteria; phylum Chlamydiota; class Chlamydiia; order Chlamydiales; family Simkaniaceae; genus JAGOSM01. The sequence goes on from JAGOSM010000007.1 coordinate 46,300, forward strand.
CCCCCAATATAGCAAATTAGCAATAAGGCATCAAGAAAATTAGCACTCAAAAGGGGTGACTGCTCAAATTTTTTCTAAAACCAGACTTGTTAGGTGTAAAAAACAATTTACATATTTCATTAATCATTTATTTGTGTTACAATCATTTTTATTAAATTAATTAAAATAAAGTGAGTTTATTATGGTTGCTCCCGTAGGAAATGCTTTTGGCCGAATTGGGGAAGTTGTGGATGAAACGTTAAAGTATAGTCCAGAAACGCTAGCTATTGTAAGGGCTGCTTTAGAACGCCAGGCGGCCAAGCCTGTAGCGCTTGTAGATGGAGCAGTTGCTGGTTCGGCTCTTTCTCCGCAAAGAGTCACGCCGCCAGCAGGACTTGGAGAGGTTTCCCCTTTTTCTTTCGGGTCTGATCTGAGCCGAGCGCCGGGCGGTAAATCAGCATTTGCGAGTGGTCGCAAGAAATTGGAATTTTAAATACATTATGTTAACGGAGTATGTAATATGATTAGTCCTTCTTCAAGTATTTTATCAAGGGCAGGATCTAGTTTAATGAGTCCCCCTTCAGCAGGAGCGGGAACTGGAGCTAGTTCGTGCACACAGAGTCCAAGTCCTGTTAGTCAACAAAAGACGATATCTTCAACAGGAGATCTAGCAAAGTTGTTGTTATCAAATCCGCCCCATTGGGATTCGTTGCTCACGACCAATCTCGATACTGTAAAGACGCTTCTTCGAGAGCAGCCGCTTTTCCCAAAGACCTTAAGAGATCAAGCGTGCAAGTTAGCTCAATCTAAGGACGGACGGGAGGATTTCTATACTCCTATTGCGGATAGACTAGATAGGACAATAAGGATAGCGAAACTTTTATCAGATATTGAATTGCTGACACCTGCTGATGCATCAGAGGCGTTGCTTCATTTAAAAGATAGAACATCCTTACCTTCTGGAAAATGATTGAATATATTTTGTAAACGAAGGGTAATGGGGCACCGAAATAGGTTGACCCATCTGAGGGTGGTCTAAAGAACAGATCAAGACGGCGTCAAAGCCGCCACTTTTAAGGGCTTCAATCCCTCTAAAAGAATCTTCAAACCCGAGAGCTCTTTCGTTAGATTTGGCAAGTTGCTGATAGGCAGTAAGATAGGCATCAGGGGCTGGTTTAGGACGGGGGTATTGCTCCCTCGTAACCCAGGTCGTGATGACGTTAAGTTCTGGACAATGTTTTCTGATAAGTTCTACCTGAGTTCCATTCGAATTGGTGGCGACTGCTCTTTTTTTTCCTGAGGTCATGGCGAGAAATTCAGCCACCCCAGGAAGAAGGGAGATCGCGCCTTTCGAGAGGAGTTTAAGATAGGCTGCTTGTTTTTCTTGATACAGTTCTTCCCAGGGGATCCCCGGAACAAAAGGGGAAAGCCATTCTCTCAGCCCATGACTCGAAGTGTGGGCAATCGCTGCAAAATCATTAAATGTAAAGCTGGCTTTACATCCCCGATTCATTAACATCGTTAGGTAAGCTTGAAAATGGAGCTCTTCTGTGTTGACGAGTAGCCCGTCGAGATCGAATAAAAGGATGTCATAGGTCATGGGATCTATCTTCATGGATGCCGTATAGGTTGAGAATGTCTTCGTTACTTTCCGTTAAATGGGCGCGGTCAAAAATGAGTTTATTGCCTGTTTCAAGTTCAATAATGAGAAAAGGCATGTGGTTATTCTCTATGAGTTCAGTTAAGTGAGCGAGGTTCCGAACAGGGGTGTCGTTGATGGTTTCTACAATTTCTGTGCTCATATTGGGGTAACCTGCGTTGCAGGGGTGAGGAAGAATCGTATTGATCATGACAAGTTGATCTCGTTCATCTGAGATGGAACTATAGAAATAATGATTGAGGAGGTGATGAGGGGGGTGTTCGTATAAATTTAAATAATTCTCGTTCACCCCCTGAAACACAATGCCACCATGGATAAAGTAATGAGGGGCTCTTTCGAGAATGCCTGGGGGGACTAGCGAGGTTTCAAGAAGGGGAGTTTCGAGTTGAATGGAGATGGTTCTTTCTTTTCCCTCTCTTAAAATAGTGAGAGAGAGGGGGTCGTCGATAATTTTCCCGTAGATGAGGTAATTTAAAGAGAGTTTGAGGCGGGGAGAAAAATCAAAAGTTCCATTCGAGTGGATTGGGGTGTTGTCGATTTTAAGGAGGATATCATCTGTTTCAAGGAAAGAAGAGAGTGAATGGGTAATCAATACCCCTTCTTGACGGGCGTCGAGTTTGAGGTACCGTTTTAGATCTTTATTATTTAAGGGTTGCCATGCAAAGGGAAGGGAGGGGATTCCTTGGTAAGTTCCGTGAACCTGAATATCTCGTAAGCATCGCTTAATCACAGGAGAGGGGATCATATAGCCGAGATTTTGGCTCCCCATATAGAGTTGGCACACTGTCCCAACTAGAGAGCGATCTTTAATAACAGGGCCTCCACTATTTCCTGGATTAATCGCTGCATCGAGTTGAGTAAGGAGAATGGGCAAGCCACTGTAGGCGGAAGGTTGAAATTCGGTACGTGAAATAATCCCTTGAGTATGGGATAGCTCCATCCCTCCCATCGGGTAACCAAGGGCAGTCACCTGGTCTCCTGCATGGGGGAGTTCTCCTAATGTAAGGGGTGTTCCTGGAAGATAAAAAGCTGGGTCATCAGCAACGAGGAAGGCAAGATCGCAATCATGAGCACAATGAGCAATGTGGCATGGGTAGGAGGTCGATTCGCCTTCGAGAGTAATTTCGATGTAGGCGGCGTCGGCAATGACATGGGCATTTGTGAGAATATAGCGGTTGTCGATGAGGCAGCCGGAGCCTGCGTGAGATCTCGGTGTAGGAGCTTTCCAAGGGCAGTCATAATCGTAATGTTTGCTGACAGTTTCTACTTTCACGACAAAGGAGGCGTAGGCTGAAAAAGCGGGGAGTAATAATGTATAGATGAATCTCATTCCGGTTATTCTCAGGGGTTGTTTTTTTTTAGTCAATAGGGCTCTAATGGGGTGCATGAAAATCATGATTATAAGTCTCTGTTGTTTTCTTTTTTTTGGATGTCAAAGAGTGGATGTGGTGATCCCTGCAGATGCAAAAGATGTAGTGACTTTAAACCGGTCTATTCGTTCGGTAAGAAAATATGGGCAAAACATTGGGCGGATCATTGTGATTTCTAGGGAAAAACTGACCGATGAAGCTGAGTGGGTTTCTGAAGAAATATTCCCTTTTGCAAGGGAGGATATGAACGAGAAGGATGATAGGGTGAAGTATCGTGGATTGCTTAAATTATATGCTCCACTCCTTGTCAAGGGCCTTTCTCGGCATATTTTAATGTTAGACCCTGAGGTTGTTTTATGTAGACCTCTCTCTTTTTTGGATCGCTTTGGGGTCCCTTTTTATCATGGGAGTTGGGAGCAGCTCCTTTTTAATAAAAAAGAGGTGGAGAGGTGGGCTAAGGATTCTGATGGGAAAGAATTATGGAGGGTTTGTTTAGAGGAGAAAAGGGGGGTTGAGGAGCAGTATTTTTACAGGATGAAAGACAAGGGGGATGGGTATCGTTCCCGAAGTTTGAATGTCGTTTCATTTAAACATCTTTACCGAGAGGCTTCTTTTAAAGAATTCAAGGTCGATGTTGCTATTTTCCCTGCTGAGATGAGAGAGGCTGTTCATGCTCTCGTTGTGCTTCCTCAGGGAAAATTAACCCCGTCTGCAAAAGCCTCTTTAGAGCAGTTAAGAAGGTTTAATAAGCGACATGAAATTTTGGTGGTTGGAGAAAAAAAAGAGTTAGAGAAGGAAAAGTTTTGGATGCAAAAAGGGGCTTTTTCTCCCCTTGTAATGAAGAAATCTTTTTTTAGAGAAGAGCCGCTGCATTGTCTTTATTCAGTGATCAAAAAATATGATCTACATCAGATTTGTTTTATTGCAAATGAGATGATGGTCTACGCCAAGCTTCCCGATTTTACATGCGGCCCTTCTCATTTGGTTGGTTCTGTTTCCACTCTGATGTATATTAAAAATGGAGCTGCTTTGGCTCCCTTAATTCAATTTCTGGATCAAGGGAAGTCTTTGAGTGAATATTGTCTCCATTTTGGGAAGGTGTGGCTCGATTCTCACATCAGAGGTGTGGATGATGGGACCTTTGAAGAAAAGGTGAGAAAAAGAGAGCAAATTGTATGGAGAAAAAATCAAGAGGGGTATTACGTCCCTTTTTTTGATCAGGGAGAGCCCATTTTAGCGATTCAAGTAGCTTCGGGAGCTCTTGACGAATTTAAATCAGAGGGAGGTTTGCGTGCATTCCCCCCCTACCTTTCTGCGAAAAGTTTTCGATCTCTAGCTAAATGGGTCTATCTTGGAGATGAAGAGCCCTTTGATCCTACTCAAGTGAAAAGAGGGGATGTTGTGTATGTCAAGGGAAGTGCTTTGAAATACTATATGCATAAATTGCATCCACATATTCAGGACCCCTATGTTCTGATGATGCTCGGCGGGGATGAGCCGTCAATAGATCTTTTGAAGCAAATTCAAGGAGATCGAAAAATTCGTTCTTTCTATTGCCAGGGGAAAAACATTCCGCTTGGCCTTTCCAGCGAAATGTATAGCACGGGAAAGATGTCTCTTCTTCAAGAAGTGAGGGATTGTTCGGTGAAAAGAAGGTATCTTTTGTCGATAGATAAGACAGCTTACCCTCATCTCGGGTTTCTTAAGGAGTCAAAGTGGTGTCATTCATTTGAAGCGATCTCTTATCAAGAATATCTTTTAGAATTAAAACAATCTCGCTTTGTCTTTTGTTCTCTTCAAGGAGGTGAAGATTCTTACCAAATTTGGGAGGCCCTCTATATGGGAGCTATCCCTGTGATTTGTTCCCAGGTTCCGTCAAAGTTGTTAGCTGGGCTCCCTGTAATTTATGTTCAAAATTTGGATCAGATCACCCAAGAGTTCCTGGAGGAGGCTTATGAAAAACAAGACCTCTCCCAGGAGGAATTTCTGTTTTTACCCCATTGGGCAAAAAAAATTCGAGGAGATGATCTTAATTCTTGCAAAAAACATTGATGCTGTTATATAGTTTTGAACATCTTCAGAAATGAAGGATGAAAAAGTGAAGCAGAGTGCTTCAAAGCAGGGCCAGGAGCCCTGTAACGCTATCTTGACAGCTTAATTGAAATGACAATCTATAAAAT